>RFWS01000045.1 GCA_009921985.1 bacterium
CCAATCCGGGCCCTCGGCTTGCCGCGGGTCGCTTCCGGTTTGAATCGAAACCGTGACGCCCCCGTCAATTTAGCAATAATACCACAGGTGAACCAGCGTCCCAAGCCCACCCTTCCGCCCTTCCTTCTCGCTTGCCTGGCCGCGATCCCCCTCATTGCCGGCGAATGGGACCCAAAGATGGAACCTCCCCTCGGCCTCTCCTTCCCCCTGATGGCCACCAATGACCGTGTCGCCGTCTCCCAAGATATCCTAATCTCCACGGAAAAAGTTCTGCCGGCGGGCACGGTCCTCCGCACCATCTTCCGCCCCGCCACCATCGGCGAGGCGGAAAAGAAAAACCGGCGTGGTGTCGACGAAAATTCCTACTCCCGCGAGATCCCCAAGGCCACCACCAAGGGCCTGATGACGGATACCGAACGCAAGATGCTGGAACGCGCCTATCAGGTGGTCTGGACCGACCCGATCGAGTTCCGCCGTGCGCTGGAGGTCGCCACACCCGCCAACCTCAGACTGGTGCTCGAACCCCCGCCTGGCGTGAATCCTCCCCCCTTGGAAACTCCCGACTTCCCCGACGGTCTGTGTATCGTCGGAAGTGATGGCAGCCTCCGGGTCCTTTCTGTCCTCAAGGAGGGTCGCGGGGAAAAAAGCGGTTTTCGAGGCGGCGATACCCTCCTGGAAATGGCCGGTCAACCCGTCAGCACCGGTTTGCAGGAATTTGCCGAGCATTACCGAAAAGAACGAGAGGCGGCGGCAAAAAAACGGGAGCCTCTCCGTTTTAAGGTACGCCGTTCCTCGGGGGAGACGGAGACCCTTGTTCTACGTATCCCGCCGGCCTGGAACTCAGCCCTCGAAGAATAAAGATTCTTCGAGCAGCCTTTAGCTCCTCGTTTACGTTTACGATTAGGTCTACGGATAATTCAAAGCTTAAAAGTTTCATAACCGTAAACCTAAACGCAAACGGCCAGCGCAACTACGAATGCGGTAAGTGGATACGCTCGATCGACCCGACCGATCCTTTTCCCAAAAAACTCTCCACCCTCCCCAGAAACGACCCGGGTTCGTCGGTCAGAAAAATCTTCAACCCACCCTTTTCGATCCGTTGACCCTCGTTGGATTGCAGGGAAGCCGCGCACGCCTCCGATGAATCCACCATCTTCACCTCCGGTCCAAGCACCCTTCCCAGAACCGTCTTGAGCAATGGATAGTGAGTACAGGCCAACACCAAAACCCGGATCTTTGCACGGATCATCGGCTCCAGATACCTTCCGACCACCCTCTCAGTCACTTCGCCCTCCAACCATCCCTCCTCCACCAAAGGGACCAAAAGCGGCGTGGCCACCGCCACCACCTTGAGTCCAGGCCGCGCCTTGGCCAAGGCTTGTTGATAGGCCCCGCTGGCGATCGTGGCTGAAGTCCCAATCACCCCCACGGGGCCCTCCCCCGCCTCCAGCGCCGCCGTCACGCCGGATGCAATCATCCCATGAATGGGGACGTTTGCGGCCTTTGCCAGAAAAGGCACCGCCAGGGCAGACGCGGTGTTGCACGCCACCACGATCCGTTCCGCACCTTTTTTCTCCAAAAAATCCACGATTTCCCGGCTGTAGGTAAGCACCGTTTCGGCGGACTTGTTGCCGTAGGGAACCCGGGCCGTGTCTCCCACATAGAGGATGTCTCGCGCGGGAAAAGCCGCCCGCAGGGCCCGCACCACCGTCAAGCCTCCGATCCCGGAGTCAAAAACGCCCAGGGGCACGAGCTACTCTCCTTTCCTCGGGGCCACCGGAATCGCCCGCCGAACCTCTGGCTCGGTCGGTTCCGCCTTCTTGGCCACCGTTTCCGCGGAGTTCGTATGGGCCAAATTGGGTTTTTGCGTGGAGGCGGTCACGCCGATGGAACCATTCATGTGGGGACGAAATTCCGGGCCCCCGATCTCTGCCGAATCCGGTTTTTTAGATCCAAGGGAACCGGTGGGACTGACAACGGCGGCGGCAGGGCTTCCGTTGGTTTTTGGGCGAAAATTCGGAACCTGCTCCAACTTCGGAACGGTGCGGTTGGTTCCGGCTCCTGAACCCGTTTCAGGAACCGAAGTGCCCGCGAATTTGAGTCGGGCCGTGTCCTCCGGGCGTTCTTGGGAGCGTTTATAGGCCAGAATCCCCTCAAAAACCCATTCCGCCACCTGCTGGCGGTACGCCTCGGTTTTTAGCAGGGAGGATTCGCGCGGGTTCGACATGAATCCCCCCTCCACCAGCACCGAGGGAGAACGGGCCAGCCGCAACACCTTGAACCGGGCCCTTTTCACACCACGATCGGAGGGGGCGTTGCTTTTGGAGAGTACCGCCGCCCGATGAATGGCCTGTGCGAGAAGAAAATTCTGGTGGTCGTATTGGTTGCCCGGCCAGATCTCGTCCTCGTCCCCGATTAAAGTTCCTCCGGAAGAGGTGGAGGGCGCGTACTGGGGAGAAAGGGCGTAGGTTTCCCAGCCGGTGGTGGCGCGATCGGAATCCTCATTGAAGTGAATGCTCACAAAAATATACCCCGGCCGATCATTCGCTTTTTTCGACCGATCCCCGTGGTCCACATACACGTCCTTGTTTCGCGTGAGGACCCAAGGAATTCCGGCTTTTTCCAGCAACTTCACCAACCGGCGCGAAACATCGAAGTTGGCATCTTTCTCATTTAGACCCCGGGCCGCCCGGGTGCCCTGATCCCCTCCGCCGTGCCCGGGGTCAACCACCACCCCCAGGAGGGGTTGCTTGGGAATCTCGACATTGGGCCGCAGAATGGGATCAAAGGTCTTCACCAGATCTACGCGCGGAATCAGGGTAATGCCATCGATCTGCCGCACGGCATGACTCAACCAATAACGCGATCCTTTCCACCGCATTTCCCGGCTGTCCACGCTCAAATTCATGGATCCAGCCGGTCCGGTGAGATCGAAGGAGCGACGGGGATCAATCTCCCCGGGGCCTTGCAGGCCGTAAAATTTCAAAAAGGACGCCAGCGTCACATAATCCACACGGCCGACACGCACCACATCCCAGGGATCACCGGCCTGTGCCGAAACGAGCATCCCCATCAGACAAAACAGATGCCACCGCCTCAACGGGATCCCCCACAGCGTCGATGATCAATCAGGCGAACCCCTCCGATCCAAGCCGCCGCATGCAGATTCCCCTTCACCAGCTCAACGTACTCGGGACGAACCGATCGCAGAGGCCGGAGAAGTTTCCGGTACGCACCCAAGGCCCGCCGGGGACCCAGCGAAGCCGCCTGACGAAGAGCCTGTGCCCACGCCCCCGCCCACTTCCGGTTTCTGGGACTCAATCGGAGGTTGCGGGAACTTAAGGGCAAGCCATCCCGCTCTCGGAGGGTCGGATGCCGGACAATCCGAACCGGAAAATGAAGATCCCGGGTCATGCGCTCGATGACCAAGCACTGTTGATGGTCTTTCTCCCCAAAAACAGCCGCTCCGGGTTGCACGAGGTGAAAGAGTTTTGCCACGACCGTGGCCACGCCGCGAAAGTGTCCAGGACGTCGATCGCCGCAACGTCCCCGAGAACAATCCGTTTCCTCCACCCAGGTGGAAGAATTCTTGGCGTAAAGGCCCGCGGGTCGGAACAGCACATCCGCGCCGGCTCGACGAACCAAGGCAGCATCCGCAGCCGCGCACCGGGGATACTTTTTCAAATCTCTGCCTGAGTTGAACTGCGCGGGATTCACATAGGAGCTCACCACCACCCGATCCCCCAGCTTTTTGGCCCGACGAATCAGAGCGAGATGGCCTTGGTGGAGTGCCCCCATGGTTGGAACCAGCACCACCCTCCGGCCCTGGCGCTTCCAAGCCTGGCTCATCTTTTGCATTTGGGCGGGTTTTGTCATAATCTTCACAGCCATCGAAGATTACAAAAATATGACCTATCTTCACAACCTCTTCGCCCGGCGGATCGGCGGTCCGGGGTATGGCCTGAAGGAAATGCCGATCTACAAATTTGAGCGCATTAAGCGGGCCAAGCGGGCTGCCCTCGCCGCAAATCCAGGCAAGGAGTTGCTCGACTTCGGCGTGGGCGAACCGGACTCGATGGCCGACCCGAAGGTCGTAGCCTCCCTTGCCCTTGAGGCTTCCAAGCCGGAGAACCGCGGCTACGCCGACAACGGAGGACCCCGCCTCAAGACGGCCGCAGCCAAATACATGAATGATGTCTTCGGTGTGCAGGTAGATCCGGAAACGGAAATCTGCCACTCCATCGGCAGCAAAGCGGCTCTTTCCATTCTCCCAGCCGCATTGATTGACCCCGGCGACATCGTGCTCATGACCACCCCGGGTTACCCCGTCTTCGGGACCCACGCCGGGTACTACGGGGGAATCGTACACGCCCTCCCCCTCACCGCGGAAAACAGGTTTCTTCCGGATCTGGACTCCGTTCCGCGCGAGGTGTTGGACAAGGCGAAGGTGCTGGTTCTCAACTACCCGAACAACCCGACTGGGGCATCGGCGACAAGGGAGTTTTTCCTGAAGGCCGTGGACTTTGCCCGCCGTGAAGAGATCGTGGTCATCCACGACGCCGCCTACACCGCGTTGATCTTTGAGGGCACTCCACTGAGCTTCCTGTCCGTCCCCGGAGCCAGAGAGGTCGGATTGGAACTCCATAGCGTGAGCAAGGCTTTCAATATGACGGGTTGGCGGTGCGGGTTTGTCGCCGGCCACCCCCTGCTGGTCAAAGCCTACGCTGACATCAAGGACAACACCGATTCGGGCCAATTCCTGGCCGTGCAACATGCCGCCGCGACCGCTTTTGAAAATCCGAAGATCACCCGCGATACCTCGGCGAAGTACAGCCGGCGGATGGATGGCTTGGTCAAAGTTCTCCGTCAGGCCGGTTTCGCCGCGGAAAAACCCGCCGGCTCTTTCTTTCTCTACACCCGCGCCCCGAAGGCCGCCAAGGGCGGAAAAACCGTCACCTTTGCCAAGGGAGAGGAGTTCTCCAAGTGGCTGATCGAGGAGCAGTTGGTCTCAACGGTGCCATGGGACGAGGCCGGGCCAAACGTCCGCTTTAGTGTGACCTTTGCCGCCAAGAACCAGGCGGACGAGGACCGCGTCCTGCGGGAACTGGCTTCCCGCCTCCAGCCCTACCGTTTTGAATTTTAGGGACCGGGGTCCCGTTCCTCTTCACTTTTTCCACGCTCCATCAGAGTCAGAATCTGCGGCAGAACCACGATCGCACTGATCAACGTGGACAGAACCCCAAGGCTCATCACCAGGCCAAGACTGACCAGCCCGCGGTACTGCCCCACCAGCATGGATCCGAAACCAAACAGGGTCGTGAGCGCGGAAAGCACCACCGCCTTGCCGGTGCTCGACTCAAAAATCCTCACCTGACCTTCCTCCCGATACCTGGCCACCACATAGACTCCGAAAGCCACCCCGATGCCAAGAATCATTGGTAAAGTGACAATGTTGGCGGGATTGAGCTGGATTTTCAGCAGGCCCAGCAGTCCAAACATCCAAAGTATGCCGACCGCCAAGGGTAGCAACGTCAACAACACGTCGGAGATTCTCCGAAACAGCAGGAAGATCAGCACGATCACCACGCCGCCGGCATAAAAAGCCGCCTCCACGTAGCTCTTCTTCAGCAAATCAATATACTCCAGATTCATCACCGGGGTCCCTGTGGCTCCAGGCGCCAGGGACTGGATCTGGGAGACGAATTCCTCGTTTGGCTTCCGCTCCCACACGTCTACGGAGGGCTCGATTTCCAGCAGGACCTTGCCGTTCTTCGAAAGATACCGCTCCTTGAGTTGTGGGGGCAAATCCTCGGTCGTGAGCGGGCGGTCGCCCCGCTGGGTCTTTAGCCAGCCGAGATTTTGCGCAATGGATCCCACCAGCTTCACTTGGTGCCGTTCCAAGCGCTTTTTGGCCTCGACTGGGTCCAGCTTGTCCAGAATCGCCACCGCCCGCTCCAAAGGCGGGATCAACTTCTCAAAAGTCTCCACTGCTTGACGGGCCCGACCGGAAAGTCCGATATACTGCTTGGCTTGCTTCGCACCCTCCTGGGATGACTCGAGCAAAAACTCCAAATCCTTCCGGGCCTTGGCCACGTCCACCCCCTGTTCGGCACCCGAACCCAAGGTGATGTCCCCCGCCACTTTGGAAATTTTGGACACTTCCTCCATCCGCTTTTTCTGGTTTTGCGGGACAAGGTCGCCCAAGGTCCGGACTTTGTTGACCGTGGGAAGTTCCCTCATTTTTGCGGCCAACCCGTCGGCGTGGGCCACCGTCAGGGAAACTGCCACCCCGTAAATCACCGATCCTTTTCCCGTGTCAATCAACTCCCGGGTCAATTTGACCGACTCCATTCGCGGGTTTTGCAGGTGCAGGAGATTATAGTCGAAAGTGACCCGCTGGGACTCCTTCCAGGCAATAAAACTCAGGACCGCTGCCCCCGCCAACACCAGGTAAGGATGGAAGGTCAGCTTCCGGTCTAACGCCTCGCCGTAACCAAATTTCAGCATTTTTCCCACTTGAGCAACCCCGTTCCGATCCCGCCAAAGCAGAAGGGCGGGCAGGATGGACATACTGGCCGCCAGCGCCAACAACACCCCGGTCCCGGCAATCCAACCCAGCTCGGTGAGTCCGGTAAAATCATTAAAACACATCGCGTAAAAGGCCGCGGCGGTGGTTCCTCCACCCGTCAACAGGGCCTTTCCGGTGGTTGCCATGGTGTTTTCCACTGCCTCCCCGGCGCTCCTCCCCAAACTCACCTCCTCCTCATACCGACCGAGGAATTGGATACCAAAATCGATGCCCAATCCGAGAATCATGACAATAAAGGCCTGCGAGATAATATTGAGATGACCGATAAACAGCGTGGTCAGGCCCAGACAGATCACGATGCTCATCAGCAGGGCCAGAAGAGCCAACATGGGTCGGGAGAATTCCCCGTAGGCGAAGAAGAAAAGAATCGCAATCAGCGCAATGGTGATAGCCGTGGCGATTTTCATGTCGTCCTCGCTCTGACGAAGCTCGTCGTCGAGCAGCACCGGTTCCCCCGTCACCCCGATGGACACGTTTGGGTATTGCGGTCGAAACTCCTTCACCATCTTGCGAACCCGCTGAATGACGCCAGTGAAAGGCGTATCACTCTTCTCCTCCTCCTTGGAGGGTCGTAGCAACATTAAGATCGTTTTCCCATCCTCGCCCAAGCTGAGATATTCGTTTTTCAGGAGGTCCGCCTCGAATTCAGACAACTCCCCGAGGCCTTTGGCCCCGTTCCCTTCCTCCACCGGAGTGTCCAGGTCCTTGGCCAACCGCTTCAGGTTGCGGACAAACTCCTCAATGAAGGGAATGAACTCCTGCCAGTTGGAGGACTTGCGCAGATAGGGATCGTTAAATTTCGAGGAAGCTTCCCCCAAGATGCCGTTGAGATTCAGGGCCTGGCGGTTCCCTTTGACCAAAGCGGCCAGTTCCTCCATCTGTCTGCGGATGCCCGTGAGTTGCTCCTCATCGGCCAGAAGCAAAAGACGATCCGCCATCGGGGAAAAGTCATGACGGTAATAGACCCGGTCCAACCCCTTCTCTGTTTTTAGTTTTTCCGCAAGGGCGTTGGCAGCCGCGCGGCTGGCTTTGAGATCCTCACTTTTGAGGACGACCACAATCTCGTCGCGGACATCGAACTCCTCCATGTATGCGAGATACTTTTGAAAAACCGGTGAATCTTTCCGGATCAGATCAAGGGTGCTATTGCGGATGACCAGGCGTGTGGCCGTCAAGCCGCCGGCCAGAACGACCAAGATCAGGGAGACCCACAGCAAACGCTGTCGTCGTTGGACGACAAAACGAGCCCACGCCCGGAGCCCTCGCTCCATTCTTCCGTCCGTCGCCCGGTTTTTGGAATCCATCGGATGCCGCTCAGGAGGAGGCGCGAGCCTTCTCTTTTTTTGTTTCCCACTCTTCCCGGATCCCTCGAAGGTCCCGGGCCAACTCCGCCTGCAAAATCTCCGCCTCTTCCACCGCCCCGCCGGCTCGGGCGGCGGCGATTTTGGATCCCAGAAAAGTTTCCCGTTCCGCCACCTTGGCGCGATACGTCTCGTCGACTTCCGCCAGTTTTTTCTTCTGTTCCGGCGTCAACTTCCGCTCTGGTTCCTTGGACGCTAGGCGCTCCATCGCAAGCTCATACGCCGTCTTCATGAGTCGAAAACATTAAAAAATCCACCTACCCCCGTCCA
>RFWS01000046.1 GCA_009921985.1 bacterium
GAGACCCTGCTCAATTCCGTCGATGAGCATCCGCTCCATGTTCATGACGTCCTCGCTGACGCGGGTCAGTAGGTCCCCGCTGGAACGGTGGTCGTACCAGGAAACAGGCAACTTCTGGAAGGCGGCATAAAGATCCCGGCGCAGGTCGAGAATCACCCGCTGCTCAAAGAGATTGTTGAGAAAAATACGCAGGGAGTTGAGCCCGTCCCGACCGAGGAAAACAAAGGCCAGCAGCCCGATCAACCAGGGGAGGCGTTCGCCGAGACCCTTGGCGATGACATCGTCGATCAGGTATCCGGTCAGGCGGGGATAAACCAAGCCGAGCACAGTGGAGAGCAGCGCAGCCGAGAGGGTGCCAACGGCAAAAGCCGGGTATTTGCACAGGTATCCGGCGATGCGAAGGGCAACGGGCATAGACCTGAAGAATACACTCTTTGGCATGGGACGCCTATCCCCATGCATTGTCGCGGAAGATTTAATTACGCAGCCGCGGCTAGTCCGAGAGTTTTCAGCAAGGCCCGATCGTCGGATTCTTCCGGATTGGGGGCCGTAAGGAGCTTGTCGCCAAAAAAGATCGAGTTGGCGCCGGCAAAGAAACAGAGCGCCTGAGCCTCCCGGGTGAGCGCCGTGCGACCGGCGCTGAGACGGACGCGGGCGCGGGGCAGGGCGATTCGGGTGGTGGCGATCAGGCGCACCAACTCAAAGACGTCGATCGGTTTCTGGCCGGCGAGGGGAGTTCCCTCCTGAGGCATCAGGCAGTTGATTGGCACGCTCTCGGGGGATGGATCGAAGCTGCAGAGCACCTCCAACATTTTTAGCCGGTCATCCTCGCTTTCCCCCATGCCCAGAATCCCCCCGCAGCAGACGGCCATGCCAGCCTTCTGGATGGAGCGGATCGTGCGAAGCCGATCCTCAAAGGAATGGGTGGTGACGATGTTCCGGTAATGCTCGGGAGAAGTGTCGAGATTGTGGTTGTAGGCCGTGACTCCGGCCTCCTTGAGCTGGCGGGCAGCCTCGTCGGACAACTGCCCCAGGGTGACACAGACTTCCATGCCCAGTTTTTTCACGTCCCGCACGATTTCGAGAACGGACTCAAATTTGGCCTCTCCCTCACGGACACCTTTCCAGGCGGCTCCCATGCAGAAGCGCCCGGCACCGGCGGCCTTGGCCTGCCGCGCCTCGGCGAGGACGGCGTCGCGTTCCATTAACCGCTCACCTTTTACGCCGGTGTCGTAGCGGGAACTTTGGGCACAGTAGGCGCAGTCTTCGCTGCAACCACCCGTCTTGATGCTGAGCAGGCGGCAAAGCTGGACGCCCTCCCGGTCGCCCCAGCTTCCCCGGTGAACTTCCCGGGCCTGCTCCAAAAGATCAAACAGGGGTTGGCGAGCTCGGTGAAAGTTTTTGGAGGCGCGGTCCACAACAACATCACCGCAAGGGTGGCAAGGGCGCGGGGAGAGGTCAAAAACCGATTGCATGCCCTGTGAGCGGGGAGAGACTTTAATTATGAATAAAACCCTCCTTGGCCTCGTCATCGGCGTGGCATCCCTACAACTATTAAATTCCACCTTGCAGGCAGATTTCTATGGCGATCTGCAGGCCAAGCTCATTGAGTCTAAAAATGGAAAAGCCGTTCCCTTCGAGGCAGGAGAAAACAAGCCGGAATTCACCGCCATCTATTACTCGGCGCACTGGTGTCCGCCTTGTCGGGCCCTGACGCCCAAGCTGGTGACCTGGTACAAGAATACCAAGGCCCGTTTTAAAAACTTCGAACTGGTTTTTGCAAGCTCCGACAAGGATGAGGCCGCCATGATGGAATACATGAAGGAGGAGAAGATGCCTTGGCCGGCAATCAAGTTTGACGAGAAGAAGTCTTCCGGGGTTGGCAAGTACGCAGCCGGCGGGATTCCCTACCTCGTTCTGGTCGACAAAGATGGCAAGGACTTGACCGGCCAACCGGGCAACGAATGGCAACATCCTTCCAAAGTGATGCCTGAAATTGAAAAAATTTTGCGGGAGTCTCGCAAAACCAAGGAATGACCCCAAGCTCCCGGTCTCACAGCTTGATTGGGGTCCTCAGCTATTGGCTCCTGTTCCAAGCCTTGGGTTGCATCCCTTTTTTATGTAAAGCAGAGAGCTACGAGGAATACGTGGCCAGGCACAAGCGGGTTCAGAAGATGATGAATCCAATGAATGTGCCGGTGGCGAACGTCATGAACGATGCGTGGGATAAAAACCCGGAATACGCCAATCCCAAGGACAAGCCCGCCCCGAAAAAAGGCCCGGCCGTTTTTTACATCAAATCCTCCCGGGACGGGTGCGGTCGGTTGACGTATCCGTTCGGGAACAGATAGAGGGGCCCTGGGGCAGCCCCTTGGCCCCCTTAGACCTTCCCCCGCCTATTCTTGTTTCTGCCTCCGGCAAGGGGAGTTGCACTGCACGCAGAAATTTTATCCAAAGGGGGCTATCTATTCTCGATTCTCAAATATCGCGCAATGGTGCGGAACTCGCCTAACTGGCCCAGCATGCGGATCAGAATGTCCATACGCTCGATGCGTCTCTGTCGGTTCCGCCGCCGAATCCAAAGGGGGATTTCTTTTTCGGGCAGGTCGGACAACTCCCAGGGATGGAAATAAAGGGTCAGCACCCCGTCCCACGCCAGCAACATCCGGCACGCGGCCAAATAAAGAGGGAGCGGAAGAAGATGAAAGCTGGCCCAAAACAGGGGAAAGCGAACAAGCGGCAACACCGAGGCCGGCACTTCCCAGATCCCAGAGGCTTGGTGAGGCTTTCTTTTTTGGGACAGGCGACAATACCGACCCGGAACAATACCGGGGTTGGAGGAGGCATCATAGCGATATCCGGCCGTGGCAACTTCTGATAGGGAAACCGACCGTAACCGCGGGGAACGGAAGCCAACTACCTCGCCCCCGGCAATTTCTGAAATCCGCCTCCGGCTGGTCTCCAGCCCGAAGTCCGCGTCCTTTCCGTGAGACCAGGCATGGGAGGCAATTTCGTGACCCCGGGCTTGTGTCTGTTGCAGAAGGTCCGGGGCAGCCTCGGCCAACCGAGCAGTGACAAACACAGTGCCGGGGGCTTTCCAGCGGGAAGAAGTCTGCAGCCATTGCCGCCAGACCTCGATGCCCCGGGCCAATCCCCCATCGGGCAGGGGAGCAGCCCCGAAATCGGATGGGGCATCGTACTCCTCAACGTCCCACGTGAGGAGGATGGCACGCTTCACGGATACCGATATTGCCCGGTCCAGGACCAGAAACGAATCCGCAAAAAGTCCAGGAGACAGCGCAGGGTATCCAGCATCAGTTTCACCTGGGACGTCTTGTAGTTGTGAAGGCCGGAAACTTGGGCGGGGATCTGGCCCACCTTCAGCCCCATCTTTCGGGCGAGATAGAGAAGTTCCGCATCAAAGGCAAAGTCATCGAGTTTTTGATTGGAAAACAGTTTTTGCCCGGCCGCGCGGCGGAAGCCCTTCAGGCCAGCTTGGGTGTCGGGATAATCGAATCCAAGCCAAACACAGGCCAGCCGGTTGAATCCCCAACCGAGAAGAGCCCGGCGCGCCGGAAGTCCACCATCGGGTTGAGCCGCCATGGAGCGGGAGCCAATGACCACATCATGCTCGTGAAGAGCTTTCATCATTGGGGCAAGGTGATGAAAGTCGTAAGCCAGATCCCCGTCCATGAAGACCCAAAGATCCTGCCGCCCGCCGGTCAACCCCAGGCGAACCGCCTTTCCTTTGCCACCGTTGTGGGGGAGCGCCATCACCGATGCGTTTTTGACCCCTCGTAAGGCGTGCCGAAAGGTCTCTGCTGTCCCGTCATCCGATCCATCGTCAACCACACGAAGGGAAACATGCCGGTTTTTGACCAAAAAGGCCCGAATGCCCCGGCTAATACGGGGAACTTCCGCCGCCTCGTTATGCACAGGCAAGACCAAGAGAATGGTGCGGGACTTTGATTTTTTGCGCCGAACCATGATTTTTTTTAATCGATTAATCCCCGCGAATCAACCGGTGCGGACACGCAAGTTGGGCGTCCCTACCTAAAAATTCTTCGAATTAGCGACTTTAACGTCCTTGTCGGATATCGAGCCGTCCATCGCTTGAGACAAAACGGGTCGGTTTCTCGGGCATTCACTCCCCGGTCCATGGTGCAGGCGGTTTTGAATCCTGCCTCCCGCACCAGATCCACCACGCCCTCATCATAATCCCCGAAGGGATACGCAAAATGCTCCATGGGCACTCCAAACCGGTCTTCCAATTTCTTTTTGCCGGAAACGATCTCCTCCCGCGCGCGTTCGCGGGGAATTCGGGAAAGACGCGGGTGGGTACAGGTATGGCCCCCGATCCAGTTGCCCGCAGCCATCCAATCACGGATTTGGGACTCATCCATTAAGGGCCGAGCTTCCCCCCCTTCCACCGCCTCCCAGTCGCTCGTTTTGCCGATCCGATCCGCCACCAGATAATTGATCGCCCGACAGCCTATTTCACGCATCACTGGAGCCGCCGCCTGCAAATTGCTGACAAATCCATCGTCAAAGGTGATGGCCAAGGTTTGGGTTCCTGGCGACATGCCCGGTGGTCTAAAGGAAAATCCTGCCTTCGCCAACTCACGGATCTGTTGCCGAAAAAGGCCTGGCTCAAGATACAAACCCCTGATCCTCGCACCGGCCGGGACCGGCTCAGTCTTGTGGTAGCAGAGAATGGGGAATCCCTCCTGGAAGTGACGGCGAAAGGGTTTCAGCTCGGAGTAGTAGTCCGGAAGATTCACGGCATTACCCCTTCAAGTTGACAGGCAACCCGGCCAGCACAGCCCGGGCGACATCAGTCGGGGAAATTTTCGAGAGACAAAGAGCCCGACTACCATCACAAGAGTTTCGGCCGGTTTGGTTGCAGGGACAGTCACGGAGAAGGACATAGTGTCGGTTCCCCCGAGGGGCCCAGCCGGGCCGGCCCACGGATTCGCGAAAAAGGGAAACCGTCGGCCGTCCAAGAGCCATCGCCAAGTGAAGCACCCCGGAATCAAGGCCGAGATGGAGCTCGGCGTTTTCCAAAATGGCCGCGAGGAGGCCCACCGAACAGCGCTCCGTTCGTATTTTCAACCTGGCATCAGCAACCAAGGCGGAAAAATCCCCAAGTCGGGCGGTCTCCCGCTCGGAACCAGCTCCCGTGGCCAGAACTTCCAAGCACGGGGCTTCCTTCCAAATCTGGCGCAGGGTTTCAGCCCAGTCATCCAGCGGCCACTCGTTCAGGGGGGTGCTGGCGGCGTTGACGGAAAGATGCAGATACGGTTTTTTTCCTGGGCTGCCGGTGGCAATTCTTTCCGAATCCGGAATTTTAAAATTCCATCCCGGCTCTTTCCCCGACCAGCCGAGCTCGCGCAGAAAGTTCAGCCTCTGTTCAAAAACCGGCATGGACCGATCTTTCCCGTCCACAGAACGAGTCAGCCGCCAGCGCGCTGGCCACGAATTTTTCCCGGTGATCCGCGCAATCCGCTCCCGGGCCCCCGACCATCCCACTCCATAAAGATTGCGATCCGACCCGATCCAAGACAGGGCGGCGTCGTACTTTTGAGTCCGAAGGGAGGAAATTTGAGCCAAGCCCTGCCACCAGGGCGGGCTGGGCTTGCGAAGAGGGGTGACCCATGTGCTCCGAACCTCCGGCACCATGGCCAAGACCTCCGCCCCCACCGGGGTGGTGATCACATCGACCTGCGCTCCCGTGGCGGCCAACGCCCGGATCGCGGGGACGGAGTGGACGGTGTCCCCGAGGAAACCAAGGTCAACCACCAGGACTTTTTTCCAGTCCGGCAAGGGCATGGATGAGTTTCGTCTGAAACCGGTTTTCGGCCAATCCGGAAACAGAGCCTTGGCCAAACTTTCCGGATGGAACAAGATCCCGCCATGACCAACCGCCCGCTCCCCCATGTTTACGAGCACGCCACTAACCTCAGGGCCGAGGCCCGCCGGGTGTTTGAATTCCATCTCCATCCGAAAAATCTGGGGCGGGTAAATCCGCCATGGATCCGTGTCCTTTCTTTGGAGGGACCGGATAAAGTGGCCCCAGGGACCCTTTTAAAACTTCGGGTTACCTCGCTCGGCCTACCACAATCTTGGGAAGTGCGGGTAGTGTCCGTGGAGGATTTTTCAGGAACGCCGGCCAAGGCATCCATTCTCGACGAGGCGGTGAAAGGGCCGTTCCCGTTCTGGCGCCACCTGCACGAGTTCTGGCAGGCACCAGATGGAACAACCGGTTTGGTGGATCGCGTCGAGTTCCTTCCACCGGGGGGGGCGGCCGGTGTGATTTTGTTGCCTGCGATGAAGCTTATGCTCAGAAAGATGTTTGCGGCACGGCATGGGGCAACGAGAAAGATCTTCAAGCAGGAATAGTCGGGCCTCGATGAGGCGGCCTTGATGAGGCCGCCGGCCTTCAAAAAGTAAGGCGTTGCCTTGAACGAGGCAGGGTTATCGGTCCTGCCCTACCAGAATGATGAATCTCAAAAGCGGTTGCTCACGCGGCTGCCGCCAGTGATGCGGAGAGCAGGTGTTGCACGGGGCCGATGTTGGCCCAGTCGACCTTCACGAACTGCTTCAACATCGTCTTGTGGCTGACATAGGCGACGCGCCCGTGACAAACCCCATGTTCGTGCACCATCCGCGTCGCTTTGACGTCGTAACAGCAATACTCCGCCACCTTGGCCCGCTGGCCCGCCCGCCACCACTGGATGGCCTCCATGCCGGTGGATGTTTTTTTCACGCCACAGGTGGCGTCGGCCACGGCATCCAGACCGACACGGTGCCCAATTTTCTCCTCAAGGCTGACCATCAGGTCGAGGGTGGGCACGGTGGAGAAATCAAAGACGGAGTAGGCGGATAGCACGGTGTAGTCGAACCGGAGGACGTTGAAGCCGACCACCAGATCCGCCCGGCGCAGATCTTGGATGAGTTTTTCCGCGTCTTTTTCCAAATAGACCGCGTATTCCTCCCGGTCGGAGTGATACAGAACGGCCACGGCCAGGCCCATCTTGTCGATATGGGCCCAACCCCCGACTTCTGAGGCCACTTTCTGGGTCTCCAGATCGAAGTATACAATGTTGGCCATGCGACCCATGAAATGCGCGGGCAGAGAAGGAATGGCAACCGCCCAGAGCGGGGGGGCGGGTTTGGCTTGTGAATTTCTCTCCCACAAGGTATAACGACAGGCTATGACTGACTCCAGATTAGCCCGGCAAACAGCGGAGCGACTGATCGGTTCCCGCGCCCAACTCCTCAAATTCACCTGTCTCCTCGGATTCGACGTGCCAACTTCGAGGTCGTACCGACCATGGAAAAGATCGGCGGGAATGGCCCCCTCATGGCCTTTGCCATGTCCACCCTGGGGGCGCCGGTGGAGTACATGGGAATGTGCGGCTATCCCAAAATCCATCCTGTCTTCGAAGAGTTTGCCAAGCGCGCCAAAGTTCATTCGTTTGCCGAGCCGGCCCTGACCTCCGCCCTCGAATTCAACGACGGCAAGATCATGCTGGGTCAGCACGCTTCGGTGCAGGACGCGAACTACGAGACCATCGTCAAGCGGTTGGGTGACAAGCTGGTTCAGAAGCTGTGGACCTCTTCCGATTTCGTCGGAATGGTCAACTGGACGATGTTGCCGCACATGTCGGCCATCTGGAAAAAGCTTCTGACCGACTTCAAGCCGGTCAAGGCCGGCAAGAGAAAGCACATGTTCTTCGACTTGGCTGACCCGGCCAAACGCATCGAGGCTGACCTGCTGGCGGCCCTCAAAATCATCGGGGAATTCCAGGCGGACAATGACGTCACCCTAGGCCTGAACGAGAGTGAGGCCCTGCACGTCGCCAAGGTGCTCCGCCTCAAGGGCGCCGCCAAGAACCCGAAGGGCTACGCCTCTTTGGCCGGAGCCATCCGGGAGAAGATGGGCGTTTCCTCCGTAGTCATCCACCCCGTCCAGTACGCCTGCGCCGCCAACGCCGAGGAGGAAGTCTTTGTGAACGGACCCTACACCTCCAAGCCGAAGATCA
>RFWS01000047.1 GCA_009921985.1 bacterium
TCCGCATCCGGATGCGGAGGGACGGAATTCTGGACGAGGGGATCCTGGTCCCGCGGGAAATCCAGAACGCAATCACCGCCCGCCTCAAAATTCTTGGCGACATGGATATCACGGAAACCCGCTTGCCCCAAGCGGGACGCTACAACTTCGATGCCGGGGCCAAGCCGGTGGATTTCCGTTTTTCCTCGCTTCCCACCGCGTTCGGCGAATCGATCGTCCTTCGTATTTTGGATCGCTCCAGCCTGAACCTTGATCTGAACACCCTCGGATTTCAGCCCAAGGTGGAGAGAAGCTTTTTGGATCTGCTGGAGCGGCCCCACGGGGTGATTCTGGTGACGGGCCCCACCGGCTCCGGCAAGACGACCACGCTTTACGCCGCCCTTTCCAAGCTGCGCGGGGACCAGAAAAGCGTATTCACGCTGGAGGATCCGATCGAGTTCCATATCCCGCTGGTCCGCCAGACCCAAGTGAACGAAAAGATCGGCCTGACCTTCGCCGCCGGCCTGCGCACGCTCCTGCGGCAGGATCCGGACATCATCCTGGTGGGGGAGACGCGGGATCAGGAGACGGCGGAGCTGATGGTGCGCGCCGCCCTTACCGGGCACTTGGTGCTTTCCACCCTTCACACGAATGACGCCCTGGGGGCCATCCCGCGTCTGGTTGATTTGGGCATCCCTCCCTACATGTTGCCGGCCTGCCTATTGGGGCTGCAAAGCCAGCGGCTCGTCCGCGTGCTCTGCCCCTCATGCCGGGAGCCGCACCCGAATGCGGAGGAGATGCTGGAAACGCTGGAGGCACCGCTGCCGGAGGGTTGTGAGCATAAGCTCTGGAAGCCAGTCGGCTGTGACAAATGCAAGCGCTCCGGATATCGCGGCCGGACCTGCATCGTGGAATACATCCCGATGGACGACGACTTTTACGCGCAGATTCTCAAGGGAAATGACCCGATCGCTTTCCGTAAAATCGCCGCCGAAAAGGGATACCACTCCATGTTCCAGGATGGCCTGATCAAGGCCACCTCCGGTGTGACCACGCTGGAGGAGATTTACCGCGTCACCCATAGCTCCTAACCGTCCATCCACCCCCCACCATGCCTGTCTTCAATTACACCGCCATTACGCCCAGTGGACGGACCATTTCCGGAAAGGCGGACGTGGCCTCGATGGATGCCCTCGGGGCCCAGTTGGCCAAGGAAAGGCTGGAGCTGGTGGAGGCCAAAGCGGGGGGCTTGGCCGGTCTCAGCGGGATGGGCGAGAGCGAGGTGGTCAAGGACCTGACCGGCCGGGAAAAGGTCAGTCGACGAGAGCTGGTGGACTTCTTTTTCCAGCTCTCCGTCCTGTTGAAAGCCGGCGTGCCGCTACTCAAGGCCTTGGATCTGATCGCCAACGACGCCAGCAGTTCGAAGTTCAAAAGCATCCTGCGCAACCTTGCCGCCCAGGTGCAGTCCGGCTCGACCTTCGCGGAGGCCACTGCGGCCTTTCCCAATGCATTTCCTCCGGTGGCCCTGGCTCTGCTCAAAGTAGCGGAAAAAAGCGGCACCTTGCCGGATATCTGCGCGGAGCTGCGCCGCTACATCGACTGGCTGGACAAGCTGTACGCGGACATCAAGCAGGCCCTGGTGTACCCCTCCATCCTCATCGGAGCGACGATCGCGTTCATGTTTGTGATTTTCACGTTTGTGATGCCGAAGTTCATCAAGATTCTGGACGAGATCAAGGTGCCGCTCCCTTGGTTGACCAAGCAGGTAATCGCCTTCACCCACCTGTTCCAGTACCACTGGTACCAGCTGCTCATCGGCCTCGGGGTTTTGGTGGTGGTTTACAAATGTCTGATGATTTATTACCCGCCCTTCGCCCTCTGGATCGACCGCAAGAAACTCCAGATGCCGGTCTTCGGGCCGTTGAACCTGATGCTCTGCATGTCCCGTTTCGGGCAGAATCTGGCCACGATGTACCGCTCCGGCATCCTGATGCTGGAGTCGCTCAAGCTGTGCCGGGAACTGGTGGGCAACCGGGCGCTGGCCGAGGCGGTGGACCGGATCCACGACGGGGTGGCCACCGGCCGCAAGATCCATGAGATGATGAAGGAGAGCGACCTGTTCCCGAATCTCGTCCTGCAGATGGTCACAACCGGGGAAAACACCGGCAAGCTGGCGGAGTCCCTGCAGAACGTGGTGGATTACTACAACGACATCATTCCCCGGGCGATCAAAAAACTGTTCGGCATCATCGAGCCGGCGATCATCGTCTCCCTGATCGTGACGATCGGGATCATCGCTCTTTCCGTCTTCCTGCCGATGACCTCCATGTTGAACATGACCAAGGCCTGACCATGCGCCGTTTCGTCAACATGCAACGGCTGCGGCGCGGAGCACGGGCCCTGACCCTGGTCGAGGTCATCGGGGTGCTGGCGATCATGGCCATCATCGCCTCCTTTGTTGCCCCCAGCCTGATCCGGCAGGTGCAGACCGCCACGGCGGCGGGGGAGGATGCCAAGCTCGAGGACATTGCCCAGGCCTTGACCAACGCCATCCGCGCCACCGGGCTGATCCCCAACCCGAACCTGGATCCCGCCACCACCAATCCCGCCGGCGGTTACGGCTGGGCCTATCTGGCCAGCAACTACACGCGGTTGGCGGGAAGCAACCTGCTTTCCGTCTTTCCCGGTGTGACCAATGACACCCGGCGGCGCCTGTACCTGAGCACCAACCTGGCAGGAACCGCCGCCGGGCTATACGCCAGTTCCATCTCCAACTGGGGGCCGGTTTTCTTTCCCACCAACGCCAAAATGTATCTGGTTTCCGCCTCCCGGCCCGATTTTCCGCTGGCTTTGCCCGGGAACGGACCTGGAGCCCAGACCAATGACAATGGTTTTGCCTCCAATGTGGTGGCTTCGCTGGAGACCTGGAACAAAGTGGTGGTGGACGGAACGGTGGCTGCCCCAGCCAACCTGGTGGACGGCTGGACCAACAAGGGCGAGTTCCTTCATGTGCGAACCCTCGATCTGGCCCCAATTTTCAGCGAAGTGCGGGCGGCCCAGCAGAAAGCCATCGAGCAGGAGGATAAAAATTTGGAGGAAATTGCGCGGGCGTTGTTGGCTTCCATTCAGGCCACCGGGGTAATTCCCGATCCTGGAGTGACCGCATCCGCTGGATGGGTAAGCCAAGTTTCCCGCTACTCTTCACTGGGAAGCTTGGCCATCCAGTACCCTTTTCCTGCCAGTCTGATTGGAACATCGGAGCGAAGGTTTTATCTGGATGCCAACCTTTTGCTTTATACCAACGGAGTGCCGGCCGCCGGCTGGACCAATCTGCCTGACGGTCCTGCGTCCGCTTACCTGGTGAGTTCTTCCCGGGAGGATTCAGCAGTGCTGGAGACTTCCACCGCCAACGGAGGTACGGCACTGAACCCTGCTGCCTTAAGTTTTTTGCGTACCTGGCAAAAAGCGCCCAGTTCTGGCGGAATCTATGCAGCTACTAACACGGATATCGTGACGGCGGCATGGACAAACCGTGGTGAGTTTCTCCATGTCAAATCCATCGACCTGCGACCTTTATTTTGTCGGGTCGAATTGGAAGATTTAAGGAGTCCAGGTTCTGTTTTGATAACAGACAATGGCAGCGGTTACAGTAGTCCAATTATAACGATAAATACCAACGGAGTTACTGTGAGCATCAACTGTGCGGGAACAAACTCCACCAATATGGTTCTGAATTCTGCCTCCATCGTTTCTCCTCCAGGGAAAAATCTTTGGATAAACACCGGAGATACAAATCAACCTCAACCTATACCTATCTCGATAAGTGCAGGAGGTGGTTCTGGTGGCGAAATCGTTCTTCGCTTTCCCGATGCACCTAGTTTTTCGGTCGGGACAGCACTGCCAACCATGATGACGAATCAGACAGAAATCTTTTATATTCTTAAAGGAAAGCAACTTAACCTTAGCGGAAACCCCGCGGTAATTCAGCAGGATTCAAAATTCCAATTTTCAAACGGCGCATGGAACAAAAAAACATCCCATTTTTGACTAGTTAGGCTAGTAACCACCCATGGCCGTTATCGCCGTCAGCTGGATTCAGGGGGTGGTCCGGATCGCCACGGCCACCCCGGGCAAAGTCCTGCGGTCTTCCGAGGCCGGGACCCTCGTCAGCAGCCCGGCCGACTTTCTTCCCATCCTCAACCAACTCCTCACCACCACCCGCGTGAGCGGCACGGAGGTGATCGTCTGCACCGACAATCCCGTGATCAATCCACTGGTGGAGGAGACGCCGCCCGCCAACGCCAAGGTGGTCGCTAACCTCCTGGCCCGCCGGGTGGAGAAAGCCAAACCGTTCCCGGAGCCCAGCCTGTTCGGTTACGCCCGGGTGAACCCGGAGGCGAAATCCGGCCCGCAAGCCTACCTCGTCACCGCCAGCCCCAAGCGTTTCGTCGATGAGATGGATACCGTGATCACGGCCCAAGGGCTGGATTTCATCGGCTACTACCCGGCGGCCCTCAGTCTGCGTTCCGTCCTGCGCTCCCTGCCGTCCCCGGGGGAGCAGGTGGTCCTGCTGGTGGCGGATGCGGAGACCGGGCTGATGCAGGTGATCGGCCGTTCCAACGGGCAGGTGCTATTTTACCGCACGCTGGGAACCTCCGAGGGCCGCGGAGCGGAGGGGGTGCAGCGGGAGATCCGCCGGACGCTTCTTTTTGCCGAGCAAAAGCTGAACGCGAAAGTCTCCACGATTTACACCTCCGGCACCTCCTCCACCACGCTGCTCCAGGGGATGTCCGGCGCCGACGGGCTGCAGATTTTTTCCGCCTCCATCAATGTGGATCCGTCCCTTTACCTGCGGGCGATCACCGCCCTCAAGTCCACCTCCATCGAAAACATCCTGCCGGCGGCCATCTCCCAGCGGGGCAAGCGGCGGCGGATGCGCCTCGGCATCAACCTTTTTCTAGGGGCGGTGCTCATTTTCTCCTTTTTTGATACCACCCAGGTACAGTACAAAAAAATCAGCCTCAACAACGACATCCGCAACCTCGGGGACCAGATCGCCGCCCGGCAGCAGGAGGTGGTCAAGGCGCGGGAGGATCTGCAGGCCCTCTCCACCCGGCAGGAGACAATCCGGATCCTGGAGGAGGAGGCCGATTCGCCCGTGGTGGAGTCGATTTACCGCAGTCTGGACGGGGTAATTCCCTCCGGGCTGGTGCTCGACCGCTGTATGGTCTGGCTGGATAAGATCGGGCCTGGTGGGCGGGCAGAGTACCTTGTGCAGATCGAGGGGACGGTCCCCGAGGGCAAGGCTCTTTTGCCGCTGATCGCCAAAATCGGGGAAACCATGGAGAGGTCCGGTCTGAAGATGACGGTGGAGGCCAAGACCGGGGACGCGGCCGCCCCGGGGGCCGACCCCAAAAAACCGGAGGGCTCCCGGAAATCCGGGGGATATTTTATCCGTGCCCGCATCCGGTAGCCGCGCGGCCCCGTTGCGGGGATTGTCCCTGCAACTGTACACGATTTTTGTCCACCCGATCTTTCAGGCGGTGGCAGTCTTGGCCTGCGCCTTGCTCTTTTATCACAATCGCACGACTCTCCGTCCCATGGAGACGCAGCGCAGCGATCTGACCACGCGGAGCAACAATCTTTTGGTGGAAAAAAACCAGCTCATCAAGCTCATGCCCAGTTTGCGGGTGGAGGATCTGGAACGGCAACTGGAGGCCCTGGGGAAAAAGGTGGTGCAGAACGAGAACCAGGCCAACGGGGAGGCCAAAAAAATCGCACGAGCCGTGGAGGAAAGCGGTTGGACCGGGGAGGTGCGGCCGGAACCCGCCGTGCTGACCTTGCCGGAGCAGTGCCCGTTCCTGAAGCATTATCCTTTTTCGGTGCGCTTGGAATCCTCGCCGGGCTTTTCGGAAAAGCAGGAGCAAAAAGACCAGGTCCGGTTGTTCCGGTTCATGCGGGAAGTGGAACGAACCCGAAAACTGCATTTTTTGCGGAGGCTCGAGGTGGAGGCTGATCCCGCGCGGGGCACAACGGTGAAACTGGAGTACGATTTTTACTCCCTGGAGAACAAACCTCGTGGCTAGCCCGCTCCAGAACCCGTACGTGGTGGGAGGTTTGTTGCTGGGCGGTTTTTGCTATGCCCTTTACACGTTTGTGCCCAGTGACTGGTTGGAGCGAATCGAGGGGACTCCAAAAAAGCAGGCAATTCCTCCCCCCCTCAACCTAGTCTCTCCCCAGAGCCTTGGGCCGGAGAACAAATTTTTCATTGCCCGGCCCCCGTCAGTTCCCGGCAAAGCCAGCGAAGCCTTCACGAAGTCAGGTTTTGCCTGGGATCTTTTTCACGAGACATCCAAGGCCAGCCTTGCGCGGGGTGCCCAATCCCTGCCGGCGGACTGGAAGCTGACAGGAATTTACCTCGACGAAAGAACCCAACCGGCGGTGCGGGCGGCGGTGGTTTCAGGCGATATTCTCCGGCCGGGCAGCAAGAAGGGCGAGTTTGTGGTTGAGGAAATTTCTACCGACTCCGTTATTTTTTCCCACCCTACCGGGAAGCAAATTTTGACTTTCTCCAAAGGTAGCGACAAGAAGGGTAAAATCAGCAAATAACACAAAGCCTTGTGTTTGGCCTTTAATAGACAAGGTGTCTTATTTGTAAATTGTTCTCAATAAGAGCTATATAATCAAAGCCTTACTTTTTAAGTTTTTATACAGAAAATTATTGACTAGATATTGTGTGTGTTTAATTCATTAGTTTAATGAAGTCCACTAGTCTATGGATTCTAGGAGTTTGTGTGCTTTTCTCCCTCAAGGCGGAGCGCCTGGTGGCTCAACCCATCTCCATGAGCGCGCCCATTTCTTCCGGGGCTTATCCTGACGAAACCACCAAGGGAGCGCGCCTTCAGACGAGGGGAAGCCCAGATGAAAAAAAGCCGGAAGCTTCCCTGGTTATCGAGGAGCTCATTAAAAAACAGCGAAAGGCCCGTTCCGAAAATAACGTGGAGCAGGAAAAACAATACCTCATTGAACTAATCCGTCTGGATCCGCTGAACCCGGTCTATCGTGCCCGCCTGGACGAATTGGGGGGAATGCAGCCCCAAGCCGAACTTCCCGGTCGGATGAAGGTGCCTCCGCCTCCGCCGGCCAAGCCCGTGCCTCCGCCGGATCCGAATCGTTACGAGTTTGCCGTGGAAAATGTGCCGGCCCAGGTGGCGCTCTCCCTGGTCACGCACCTGCAGAGCCTGAAGACCACGGATCCGACCTGGAACACCTCGACGGTGGAAATCATCCCGGTGGATGAGGTCGAGGCGGAAAAAAAGATGCAGGATGGTATGCCGGACAAGGCGGTGGGCGGATCGAAGCTGCAGAACCTTTACATCGATAATCTCACCTTGGGGCAGGGGCAGGCCTTGATGACTTTTTGGACCAGCGTGCAGTCCACCATGCCGGACGAGGTGGGAACTTTGACGCCGAAGCTGGCGCCGTGGAAGCCGGAATCGGAGGATAAGAAATCCGTCGGCAAGCTGAGCCAGCTCATCGCCAAAAAGAAGACGCGGAGCGGCAACCGTAACTCCGGGGACATCCTTTATAGCTTTACCGCAAAGGATATGGAGATCACCGATGCGCTGGCCTTGTTCGCCCGGCTGAATGACTTGAATATTGTGCCGAATCCCGAAGTGAAGGGAACCGTCACGGTGGATTTCCGCGGGTTGAATCTGGACAAGGCGATGGAGGCCATTTTGGAGGCCAAGGGGTTTTTCGCCGAGGAGGAAGGGGGGCTGATTCGGGTGAAGGGATTGGAGACCAGGTATTATGTGCTCGATTATTTGCGGATTCAGCGGCAGGGGCAGGTCCAGACCGAAGCGGATATTTCGAATATTGCCAATTCCGGGGGTGG
>RFWS01000048.1 GCA_009921985.1 bacterium
CCGACCTTCTTGAACCACCTCGGCCATGGCGCCAAGGCGATTGGAAACAAAAGTGCGTCCGTTGGCCCACGACTCCAAAAAGGTCAAGGGAAACGGCTCGCTCCAGATGGAAGGAATTACTGAAAAAGCGGTCTGACCCCAGACCTCCCGCTGGCTGTCCTTGTCCAAGAATCCAAGAAAGTCAACATTGCTCAAACCCAACTCGCCGGCAAGCGCGTGAAGCTTTCTCCTTTCCGGGCCATCCCCTACAATCTTTAGTCTGCGTTCCGAAGAAGGGAGCAGTTTCCAAGCGCGCAAAAGGTGGTCGACTCCCTTTTCCGGAGAAAGTCGGCCAAGAAAAAGCACGTGGCCATCAGGACATGGGGGGAGTGGGTCGCCCTTGGACTCGTAAAAATGGGGTACCACGTGAATCCTCTCCTCTGGCAATCCGATTTCCACATGCTTTTTTTTCTGCGCCTGGCTCAAAGCGATCCACCCCGCCATTTTTTTAAAAGAACCTATGTGGCGGATTCTTAAAGTAATGAGAGTTGCCATTCCGCTAATGAGTCGACTGTCGTGCCAACAGGCCGTCTGGAAGGCCGGCCAAAAGTTGCCGCCCAGGCATTGCTCGCAAGCTCTACCGTGATTCAAAAAAAAGCCGTTGATACAACCCATCCGGTAGTTGTGCAGGTAGTGGACCACGGGAACTTTGAGCGAAAAAGCCTCTTGGTAGACGGAGGGGGAAAGACCGTGAAGGACGTTATGGATCAGCCAGAGGTCGAATTTTCCCACTTCCTGGTATCTTCTAAGGCGCCGGGCTACCGGCAGGTTGTAAAAAGAACGAAAAGGAGCGCCGATCCGAGTCCAAGGAGTAGAACCAAGAAGCTCTTCTGTGGATCCCAGGAAATACTCGACATCGTATTTTTCCTGGAGAGCATCCCCAATCCGGTACACCGAGTTTTCTTCCCCCCCGGGATTAAGGTAGCGGCTGAAAACCTGGAGGATTCTTAAACGGCGCACGTCCACATCCTATGGCAGATAGGATCAAGATAAAGATGAAGGTTCATTCCGTGGGAAGGTTTGAAGGGCAGAGGGTCTGAAAGTAAGCTGGAGCCATGGATTTCACCATCGTGACCCCCAGCTTCCGGCAACTTAATTGGTTGGAGCTATGCATCGCGTCCGTGGCGGATCAAAAAGATGTAAGGCTGGAACATATTGTTCAGGACGCTGGAACGACCGGTTTTGACGATTTCAGAAAAAAAATGTCCAAAAAGTGGCCCGATCGGAACGGATATCGCCGGATCATGATCAGCGAGCCCGACCAAGGCATGTACGACGCGGTCAATCGGGGGTTAAAAAAAGGAAGCGCCCCCTTGTGCGCCTACCTCAATTGCGACGAGCAGTATTTGCCGGGTGCGTTGGCGCGAATCTTGAATCTGTTTCAAGCCCAACCCAGCCAAGAAATCTTTTTTGGAGGGGTGCTGATTGTTGGTCAGGAAGGGCGGCTAATCTCCGCGAGAAAACCCGTCCGGCTCCTCCTGCCCCACGTCACGACATGTCACCTTCCCAACTTTACCTGCGCTATGTTTTTTCGCCGCCGGCTGCTCGAGGCCCGTGGCGCCTGGTTTGATTCCCGGTGGAGGGATTGCGCAGATGCGCTTTGGATTATGGATCGGCTGAAAGACAGTACGAAGATCGGCCGGTGCATGGAATTTACCACGGCATTCACCGATACCGGATCCAACATGAACCTTTCACCGAATGCCATCCGCGAGGCAGGTGAAATCAGGGAATCCGCCCCATTGATTTGGCGTTGGTTTAAATTGGTCTGGGTGCTTTTGCATTGGGCCGGGAAATGGCTGGATGGCGCCTACCGGAAGCAGGCAATTCATTATTCGCTTTACACTTTTAAGTCCGGCCATCATCGCGAAGACTTTTTCAAGCGAAACGCCTCCCCTTTATGGGCAGAAAGGTGGTTTGTGCGGGACAGAATTCATTGGGAAAAAATGAAAAGACGCCTCCTTCCGCCAAGCCGAGCAAAGCATCAAATTAAATAGGAAATCGCCCGATTCGGGCTCTAAGAGAGAGGGGGTCGCTGTTGGTAAAACCCGGCGGCTGTCGGGCGCCAGGCGATCGAATCTCCTTGAGGGGAATCCCGACCCTGCAAATCCATGACTGGAGAGATAGCCCAATTGGCCTTGAGGCGCTCGAAACGGTAAAGAAGCATAATGACCGGACATACTTGAATCAAAAAATTGGTTAGATCACCGAAAAGCAAGAAAAAGCCGATAACTTGTGGGGTGAGCAGAGCCAAGGTCCAGACCTGGATGGGAGTTATCTCCCGGGGCGGGGTCTTGGTCACGTTCCGAAAAGCGTAAATCAGAAGGCAAACAGAAAAGGCGGTGAAAAAGGCGGCACCGACCATGCCCGCAACTAGCAGGATGTGGACGGGACCCTCATGAGGTTGGCGCATCTCGATAAACCTGCGCACATCCGCGAAATCGTCTCCGGATTCCTTTTGGCGCTGGGCAATCGCTCGATAGACATCGGATTCGACTTTAGCCAGTTCCGGATCAAAATGGTAGCCGACACCCAAAAAGGGGTGTCTGGGGAAATATTCCCGATAAAAGAGGGCTTTCATTTTTTCACGCCATTCACTGGAGGCATCCGCCTCACCTTTGGCCTTGATATCCCAATCTCCGGGCAAAAAGGAAAGGGCCCTTTGCATCGCGAGCGGATAATCAAAGACCTTCCCCTGAGTCAGCGCGGCGGCAAAAGCCGCCATCAAAGCCACTGGCAGAATTAAAAAAGACCGCCAACGGACGGAGGCGTAGAGTCCTGCCAAAAGAGAGAAAAAATATCTCACAACCATGTTGCGAAAACCGCTGACGGCACAAAAAAGCCCCCCCAATAAAACCGTCGGCAAGGCCCAGAGACGAGAAGGCTGAAGCCACGTGTAGGCCGGGAAGTAACACAAAGTCACTAATCCCACCGCCGTTCCAAGCCTGCCAAGGGTTCCGATCCGGGTGACACCGGTCTCGCCAAGAAAGTTTCCCTGAAGGGAGGCGCCGTACTGCGTTAAGTTGACACCGCTGTAAACTCGCCAAATGTAGGGAGCGGTGAATGGTGCGAAAGTGCTTAGTGTATCCGGCACAATGTCCACAAACGAACCTAAAAAATAAATCAGTGGCACAAGTTGCAAGTCTTTCCAGCGCATTCTCGGGAACGATGCGAGCAGGGGCACACACAAAGAGGAAATGAAAACTTTAAAATATTTGCGTCCTCCCCAACCTCCTCCTCCCAAGAGCTTGATGCCGATATCACCCGAGCTGATCCAATGATAAAGAACCACTGCCAAGACCCCTGCCAAGGGCATCCACAGCAATGCCGGTCCCAACTTCCAGGCCACATCCAAACCAAAAATGGTCCGGAGCAAAAGGTAACTAAAGACCGTAATGATCGCCAACTCCTGCATGGAGAAATTGAGGGGCAGAAAGTTCAAATTCCCGTCGATCGAGAGGCAAAAGGGAATGATCATCCAGCAACGGTCGCCTAAGCAGTAGACAAACAAAAGAAGGACCGCCACCGCGCCGAGAGTCAAAAGCGGAAGCGTGTTGCCGCTCAGGGTTTCGCTGGTCAGCCAAGGCGCGGCGACAAAAAAAGCCCCGGTAATTAAGAACAAGCAGACTTTTTGGACGGTTAAGTTTTGCACCCCAATTACCTTACGGTATCAACCTTGCTGGGCAAAGTTGAGGGTCGTTTGGCTGATTCGTTCGCAGGTCATATGGACTTCAACATTTATTGATCAGTCATCTAAGGCAATTTCCCTTTATTTCGCAGAGCGGTTTGAATCATGCTTTGGGTTTTCGACAAACAAAGAAAGCGTATGATGGGGCAAGTTTTTCGATCCACCGTTTCCGGTAGTAACGATAATTCCAACCCGAACATTTGCAGGCAACTAGGTCGATCCAAACCCAGAATTTAGAGTTGTAGGTGTCCACGCCAAGGCGATCTCGCAGATGCCGCAATGGAGGAAACTCAAATAAGGTCTTATGGATCACGTGGAAACCGATCGTCTCCAACTCGTCTTGTAGCCACTTTTGTGGAAACCCCCTCTCGCAGGGGGCAAGCCCGCGCTTGCGGGGCAAGTGCCATGGACCAAGACTGGTGATAGGCTCCTTGATTAAACAAACTCCCCCCCTTTTGAGCGTTCGATACAACTCCTTCAAAACAGAGGAAATGTTGGGAATGTGGTGCAGAACCGCAATCGCGGCCTGGGTGTCAAAAAACTCATCGGGAAAGTCCAGCACCCCATCGGGCCGAGCCTTTTTGTAAGTTATGGTTTTACCATCCTGGAAATAACCCTCTGCCGATTCGACGATGTAGAGGTGCTCGATCCATTTCTTGACGGGGCGGAATTCCTCCGCATTTCCGCTGCCCAGCCCCAAAACTTTTCCCAGAGAGTGGCGTTGGCCCAGGACCCAACGAAAGCCGCAGGACCAATGCAGCCAGTCATTGTTGGGCATCCGCTTTTTGCCGTGCTCGTAAATTTCAAAACACGCGTTTTCTTCAAGCGAATACCATTCGCGGATTTGTTCAGGCGTGAAGTCATTGCCAAAGACTTTTTTTCCGGAATAAAATTCCTGAAGGGCTGCTTCGGTTTTGCCCGTCAAAGAGGAGTGCACGGCCCCAAGAATCGCCCAAAGGCCATGGTTTTCAAATTGAAAGTCAGGCTCATGGACTCCTGGCGTGGATCCAAGCGGTGATGACGTTTCCCAATGGTTCAGTCAGCTAGATCGCACCAGACGGGGTGGACACCTGCGCCCTGCAAAGGTTAAGTTTACTGAGTGGATCGCCATCCAATTAATCCGCACATCAGCAACAAGCGGTTTTCCCGTATTTTAATTCGGGCATCCCGTGCCCGGGGAAAGTTCTGGGCGAAACTCCTATTTCTTTTAGCGGGTTCGGACTTTGGGATCCCGCTTCCGGCGAGCACCTTCTTACCCCACCCTCACGGGATCGTGGTGGGTCGGGGGGTACGTCTTGGGTCCAACGTGGTCATCGGTCATCAAGTCACTCTTGGGGGCACAGAGTTTGACCTTCAAAAAATGCCGGAAATTGGAGATGGAGTGTATTTGGGGGCTGGCTGCAAAGTTCTTGGACCGGTCGTGGTTGGCCAAGGCGCCACGATTGGGGCGAATGCGGTGGTCACAATGGACATTCCGCCGGGATCTGTGGTGGTGGGCGCGAACCGCATCCTCGAAGGGCATCGAAGTCCCTACGCCAGATGAAAATCGCCTTTGATTGTCACGTGCCCTTTTCATTGGCGCACGGGGGGGCCCAGATTCAGATCGAACAAACCCAAGCGGCCTTGATTCGCGTCGGCATGGATGTGCAAATGTTTCCTTGGTGGGACAGCGCCAGCTGTCCTGATTTGATTCATTTTTTTGGTAAACCGCCCCTATCCTACGCACGTCTTGTCCGGCAAAAAAAAATCCGCTTGGTAGTTGCAGATTTGTTAACTTCCCAAGGATCCAGAAACGCCTGGCAGCGGCTTCCTTTCCGCGTGGTCTGTGGAATGGATCGAATCCTGGGGGGCAGGCTGAGGAACAAGCTGGGATGGTCGGTGTATGACCTGGCAGACTGCTGTGTTTGCCTGACGCCTTGGGAAGCTTTCCTGGTTCGCACAATGTACGGGGCGCGAAACGCGCGCATCGAAGTGGTGTCCAATGGCGTGGAGAAGGCTTTTTTGGAGGCAAAAGGAAACCATTCGCGGATGGGACATCTGGTCACCACTGTCACGATCACAGCCAGAAAACGCGTTGTGGAGATGGTGCAGGCCGCCGGGTTGGCCAAAGTAAAATTACGGGTGATTGGCCGGCCGTACCACGCGGAGGATCCCTACCATCATCTTTTTCTCAACGCACTTCAGCAATCCAAGCCTTGGGTGGAGTATGTCGGACCGATTGATGATCGCAGCAGACTAGCCGAAGAGTATCAGAAAGCGGCCGGATTTGTCTTGCTAAGCTCGATGGAGAGTCAAAGCCTATCCGCGCTTGAAGCCGCGGCCTGCGGTTGCCCCCTGCTTCTGAGCGACCTGCCTTGGGCCCGCTCTTCTTTTCAAAGCGAAGCCAGTTATGTCCCGATTGGTTCCGCTAATCGGACCGCGGTTTTTCTTCGAAAATTCTTCGATAATATTTCGAGCGCCCCCAAGGCAAAAAAAGTCCCATCTTGGGACGATGTGGCCAAGCATTTAGTCGAGGTTTATCGTGTGGCGATGGCCTCCCGGTAAATCTGGAGATGTTGTTCGGCAATGATGCGGGGGTGAAAGCGGGCCGTAGCCTGCTTGCGGCCTTGATCCGCCAAACGCCTGGCGAAATCCGGTTTATCCAAAAGTGTTTTCAGGGCCTGAGGCATGGTTTCAGGCCGGGATGGATCGGTAAGAATTCCCGTGAATCCATCCTCAATCAGATCGGGAACGCCGCCTACGTTCGAAGCGATTACGGGAACACCCGCAGCTTGGGCCTCAAGGACCACCATGGGGCAATTGTCCTCCCACGTGGGCAGCATGAGCACCGAGGCTTTGGAGAATTCGCTGCGCAGTTTTTCCCTGTCGAGCATCCCCCCCCAAACGCACCAAGGCCTTGTGCCAATAAGCTCAAGAAACTTTTTTCCGTAGGGATCATTGGCGCACTTTCCAAAAAAGCGCACTTCAAATGACAGTTGTCTCGCAAGCGGATCGAGGGAACGAATCGGCATTGGGGAGGAGCCAGGTTCTCTTGGCCAGCCCCGAAACCCAATCCCGGGTGTACCGTGAAATGCAGATCACTCCGTCGAACCTCGGGAGGCAAAATCGCTCCAACCATGCCTGCAGCCACCAGTATGAGAGGGGTCGCGAACCCCGAAGCTTCGCAATGGCTCGGCAGTTGCCGTGAATAGTCAATATTTTGGGTCCGTGAAAAAAAACGGAAGACGCGGCACAGTCCCTCTCCGTGCCTTGGGCATGGAGCAAGTCCGGCCGGATCTGGCGCAACTTTTCGTGAACCGACTGGATGCATCCTGCATAACCCGACCTTAGCCAGCCCCATCGCGGAACATGGAGCGAGTGGAACCAAATATTTTTCGCCAGTTTGACCGGTGAGGACATCTGGCGCTGAGTGCAGGAGATCACGTGAACTTCCGTCTCGGGGTAGGCGGTAAAACCATCAAGTAGCGCGGCTGGCGCGGTGCCAAAATAAGGATGGGGTAATGAGTAGCAACGGTCGGACTCGCGGTTGTCGGTGGTAAGGAAGGCTATTTTCACGCTAATTAAAGAGAGCGTCGGGCAAGAATCACCAAGTCAAGCAGGCGGAGAATTTCATCATTACGGCCGCGGGCCTCTTGGCGCAATTTTGGACGGATCAGTTGAAGGTAGTCAGGATCAGCCACGCGAAGGGGTAGGATCTCAAGAATTTCAAACCCCTGCCTCCTTATGACCTCAAAAAACTGGTCGGCAAAATTTCTAACGGCTCTCCGATAACGGGGAAACATCAGGTGGTAAAGCCAGCGGGGATACGTCTGGAAGTCTAGGGGAGGGATGGGATCTTCAAAAAATCCGTGGCCCGAAAGGTCAAACTTATGCAAAGAGAACCCGCCTGGCTTTAGGAGTCGGTGGCAGGATGCAAAAAAAGCATCCAAATCCTCCACATGTTCCAGCACATCAAAAGAGTAAACCAGATCAACCGGCCCCGGCAGAGAAATGTTTTCAAGAAGCCCCGTGTGTAAAGTCGCAAACGTAGGGTTCAGTTTTGGGGGGTTCTCGAAGGAAAGAATCGAGGCCCGGTTGGGAAGATCGGACGCCCTGGTCCTTTCCAGGGCCTCGCGGTGCAGAGGGGTGATTGGCATGGACTGATGTT
>RFWS01000049.1 GCA_009921985.1 bacterium
GTGCCAGAGAACAGCCCGTTGCGGGCCGACAAATCGTACGAATAAGAACCGAAAAATATTGCTGACGGCCGACCCCGGAATTCCGGTGCCTCCCAAGCTGTACGGGGGGATCGAGCGGATCGTGGCGGATTTGGCGAAAGGTCTGGTGGAGAGAGGATGGGAAGTGGGACTGGTGGCGTCCCAAGGCTCTCGGGTGGAAGGGGTAAAACACTTTCCCTGGGCGGTGGATCGGCCGTGCGGACCGGGATGTCACGTGGCGAACGCAATCACACTCTACCAGACTTGGCGGAAGTTCCGGCCACACGTGGTGCACAGCTTTTCAAGGCTGATTTACCTGTGGCGGATTTTATGGTCGGGCGGAAATGCGGTGATGAGTTACCAGCGGATGACAGGCGGATGGAACTTGAAGCTGGCGCAGGTTTTTGGCGGAAAGCGGTTGGGGTTCACTGCGCTGAGCGAACACATCGCGGCCCAGGGCAGGCGGCAGGGGGGGAAGTGGCACGTGGTGCCGAACTTTGTGGACACGGAGAAGTACAAGTTTGTCCGGGAAGTGCCGGCAGATGCGCCGCTCGTGTTTTTGAGCCGGGTGGACTCTGACAAGGGGCCTGATCTCGCGATCCGGATCGCAAGAAAGGCAGGAGAGAAGTTAATTTTGGCGGGAAATAAGCCCGAGCTGGAGCACGAGGTGCGGTACTGGAAGGAAAAAGTGGAGCCGGAGATTGGTAACGGGGTGGAGTACATAGGACCCGTCGATGACCGGCAGAAAAACGAGCTGTTGGGAAAGGCGGCGGCGTTGCTGGTGCCGGTGCAGTGGGAGGAGCCGTTTGGAATCGTCTTTGCGGAGGCGCTGGCATGCGGGACGCCGGTGATCTCTTGCCCCCGGGGGGCATTGCCGGAGATCGTAAAGGATGGAGTAGACGGATTTCTGATCCGGAACGAGATCGAGGGAGTGGAAGCGGTGCGAAAAATTTCCCAAATCCGGCGGGAGAGTTGTCGCAAGAAAGCTGAGGAAAAATACTCGATTTCGGCGGTGGTGCCGCAGTACGAGAGGATTTACAGGGAGTTGGAACGGGGATGAAAACCGTGGTCTTGGTGGCGCCTTGGTTTGTTCCCAACAATCTGGCCTCCGTCCACCGGGCCCGGCTCTGGGCGAATCATCTGCCGGAGCTTGGCTGGAAACCGATCATCCTGACGGTGCGGTCGGAATATTATGAGGAGAAGCCCGAGCCGCAGCTGGAACGGCTGCTGCCGAGGGATTTGCAGATCGTGCGAAGTCGTGCGTTTCCAATCACGAAGCCGCGGCTGGTGGGGGACATCGGCTGGCGCAGTGTGATATTCATGCGGGGGGAGCTCAAGCGGTTGCGAAAAATGCAACGCATCGATTTCGTTCATTTCACGGTGCCGGCCTTTCCGCCTGCCCTGCTTGGGCCGTGGTTGGATCGGACGGGGACGCCGTATGGTCTGGATTACATTGATCCGTGGGTCCCGGAAAAACTTTTTTCCCACCTTCCTGGGGGCAAGGCCTGGTGGGCCCAGCAATTGGGAATATGGCTGGAGCCGGTGGCCGTAAAAAAGGCGCGCCTGATCACGGGTATCACGGAGGGCTATTATCAGGGGATGTTACACCGCAATCCGCATTTAAAAACGCAGGCGGTAACCCGGGCGATGCCGTACGGCTTTGACGTGCGGGACCATTTGGAAGCCAGAAACGGAATAACGGGATCTCGGCCAGTTTTTCCGCAGGACGGGAAGATCAACCTGGTCTATGCGGGTGCGTTGCTGCCGCGGGCGCACGACAACCTACGGCTTTTTTTACAGGCACTGCTGCGACTCGAGAAAGAGCCGACATGGAAAGGAAAGGTGCGGGTGACCTTCATCGGGACGGGTCCGGATCCGAAGAGGCCGGACCTGTATGCGATCCGCTGGATCGCGGAGAAGATGGGGGTCGGTGGGCTGGTGCAAGAGGTGCCGGGGCGGTTACCCTATTTGGACGTGATCAGGAACCTGGAAGCAGCTGATGGGATTGTGGTGATCGGTTCCGACGAGGCGCACTATTCACCTTCGAAGATTTACCAGTCGATGGTTTCCGGAAAGCCGATCTTTGGGCTGATGCATCCGGAAAGCCTGGCCACCCGGACGATCCGGGAAATGGGGGCGGGGCTGGTGGCGACGAATCCCGATACACCCGCCCTGACGACGGAGGTGCTCGCAGAAAAGCTGAAAGAGTATTTGTCCAAAGTTTTGCCCGAATTTCGGGCGGTCGAGCTCCGCAAACTAGAGAAGTGGTCCGCAAGGGCATCGGCCCGCACCCTAGCGCAGGCACTGGAAGAGGCGATAAGCCTGACCGAGGTAACTTGAGATCGTTTTTTATAAAAATGTTGCAAAGGCCGGATAACTTAATTTCCCGGATCGGTGCTCTGGTCTTCCCGCTGCAGAAAGGCATAGTGAAAATGTGAGTCAGATGGCAGCTGGCATGGCGGGGTCTGAGGCAATGGCGTTGGGCGGATTGGGCCTGCCGGTCAACCGCCAAAAGCTTCTTTTCTGGTTTCAACTGGGGGCCTTGGCCTACGCCGTTTATTTTTACTTCACCGTCAAGGTGCAGAGTGTGGAGGTATTTCTGGCGTTGGGCCTGTTGGCGTTCCTTTGCCTTCTGCCGTCGTATTTGTGGTGTGCCGGCAAGGCTCACGGGCTGCCGATCATGCCGGTCTTTGCGCTGGGGATGTTCCCCGCCTATATCCTGCCGATCCAGACGGACAGCCAGGTGCTGGCCGGGTATGACGCGGAATTGCAGCTTAAAGCGTTGCTGAGCGCGTGCGGCCTGATGGTGGTCATGACGGGAATCTGGCACCAGCTATGCAACCACGCGTTCAGCGGTCCGCCCCGCTGCCGCCTGTTGGATCTGTCCAAGGCGACCTGGCTGCTGGTCACCTTCATGGTTCTGGGTCTGCTCTTTCAGGTGGCGGGCCTGCTGTTTTTCAAATACGGGGGTGGAGCTTTTGCGATGGTGCGGGGGTACACGGGGAACGGGGCCACGCTGGCCCTCTTTGCGTTCTCGTTCCAACTGGGGCAGGGGAAGCTCTCCCCTCCGATGAGAATTTTCCTGTTCGCCATTGTGGGGGCGCAAATTGTGGTGGATTCGGTTTCCTTCATCTTGGCGGGCACGTTGGTCAAGCTGGGGATTCTCTTGGCCGGGTACACGCTGGGCAGCCAGAAGATCCCGTGGAAATCGGCTCTTGCGGCGCTTTCGGTCCTGGTGGTTCTGCACGCGGGCAAGGCGGACATGCGGGGTGCAGGCGGGTTGCAAAACCTTGGTAACCGGACGGACGCGGGAGGATCAGGAGCAGGCTGCCGCGGCGGAACGGGCCGCGATGGTGCCGGTCTTTCTGAGGGTGCTGTCTCTGACGCCGGAAAAAGTGCCCTTTTTGGAGGGGGAAACCTATCGGACAATCCCGTCCCTGCTGGTGCCCCGGGTTCTGAACGAAAAAAAAGGTGTTGCCCACATCGGCAACTGGATTCTGGCCTACGTCTACGGGTATCTCCAGGTCGAGGAGCTCGGCAAAACCTCGATTGCCTTTGATTTGATGATTGAGGCGTATGCCAACTACGGTTTTCCGGGCGTCCTTGGGTTGGGGATGGTGCTGGGGCTGTTTTTTGGCTGGGTGGGAGGTCTAAGCCAGGGGGTGCCACTGCTCTCTTTCCGGTTCCTGCTGGCGGTGGCGGTTTTGTCGGGAACGTTGGGATCGAACAACACGGGCGGAGTTTTTGTCACCACCATCTGGCAGAGCTTTTTGGCGCTGAGCACTTTGAGCATCTTGTTGATGAAAACGATGCCGAATCCGTTGTACACCAAGCCGAAAGCTGGGCGAAAAGGAGAGAGGATTGAGGATCGAGGAGGGAGGATTGAGGGTGAAGAGGTCAGTAGTCGGAAGTCGGTGGTCGGTAGTCACCCATCTGCGATTTCCGACCTGCCATCTGTGGGCCAAGTGGCGCCGGTGCGGCATGAGAGGCCAAAACGCTTCGTGTATGAAAAAAAGAATAACCGGAAGATTCTTTAAGTAGGATTAAGAAATGCTCTTTATCACAGTGAATAAATCGAGCGTGGTTTAAGAAAGAAATGGCCATCTCATTTCGTTGCCAAAGAAAAAATTTCTAGATGAAAAAAGCAGTCGGATTTCAGTACCGGAACCCAGACCCCGGAGGGGCTCAAGGATATATTTTCCCGATCCTGCGCCAAATCTTGCAGGAACGAGGAAACAGGGGAAAGATCCTAGACATCGGATGCGGGAACGGTTCCGTAGCCCGGCAACTGGAAAGGGAGGGGTTTGAGGTCTGGGGTTGCGAATGGGATCCGGCCGGCGTCAGGATTGCAAACCAAGGTTTCCCTGGCCGATTTATGGTCTGGAATGTGAATGACCCGGCTGATCAATTTCCCTGGGGAGGATTTGGGTCGGTGATTTCGTGCGAGGTGATCGAACATCTGTTTCTACCAAGGAATTTTTTTCGGTTGGCCCGGAGGGTTTTGGTGCCGGACGGATTGCTGATCCTAACGACACCTTACCACGGGTATCTGAAAAATCTGGTCCTATCCATTCTGAATAAGTGGGATTGGCACCATCACGTGGCCCACGATGGCGGACATATCAAATTCTTCTCTGTCCGCACCCTTCAGAAGATGATGCAAGAAGAAGGGTTCACGATGGATGGCTGGCAGGGGGCCGGCCGATTTCCCGGGCTTTGGAAAAGCATGATTCTATGGGGAAAGAAGAAGGCAAATTAACAAACACCTTAAAACAAGAAAAAAAGATTAAATCTTGTCTAAGTATTGGTGTTGTCTTCGCGATGGTATTCGCCGGTTTGGCTTCGTTAAAGACATGGCCAGTACTGGATGGGGATGCGCCTGCCTATTTCTCGCCGGCCGTGGAGTTCAGCCAGGGACGCGGTCTGCTCAATCCCACCTGGTTGCCGCCGTTGGATGATTCCATTGATGGACCTGGAGGGCGTAGATATATTTATCATGGGCTTATTTACCCCCTGTTGATCGGATGGCTGGGAAAGGTTTCAGGGGGTGGAGCTGCGCCCTGCGTAGCATGGATGCATTTTTTTAATGTAATTGCAGCTTTAAGCTGTGCAGTTGGAGTCCTTGGTTTCTGCCGCCAACAAGACTGTTTTCGAAAAATACTCTCTTTTATTCTCCCACTTTTCTTTTTCGGCCTTTGCGAGGCTTATGCCGGACGGCCTGAGCCAGCTGTTTTCTTTCTCATGGGTCTCGGACTAATTGCCCTTCAAAATCTTCAGGGGGTTTTATTGACGTCCGCGCTGACTTTCTTGAATGGCTTGATCTTTCTAACCAGTCCGGCGATCGGAGTGCTAGGCTTTTTGCCCCTGTTGGCTTTCAGGATCAGCCGAAAAGAACGAATAACCCTTACGGAAAGTGCCTTCGGCGTTGTAGCACTCATCGCCGCCTTGGTATTGAGTTTTTCCTTTTACCCCTATTCGTCCATTGACTGGTTTCACGGTGTCTGGAGGCATAGCCGCATCAATCTAGGCCTACCTCAAGGGCAGGGGTTTGTTCAAACCTGGATTACGCGGGCGCAGACGCCTTTGCTTATTTTCACTATTGGAGTTGTCGCGCTTCTGGTGCCAAGGTGCATCCTCCAAGGAGTCCGGAGCCAAACAACTGTTGCAAGATCTTGTCTTTTGACGCTTTCCCTCCTTTTTCTTGTAGGACTTGTCAAGATTGCCTTTTCCAAGACCGAAGCCTCCTACAACGCAGTGGTGTGGATTCCGATTTTTATATCGATTTTAGTGACAACAGAATTATCCAAAATCTCCAGAGTGGCTCTACTTTTCGCTCTGATTCTACCTGTTCTTGGTCTGGCGCGGAGCGGTCTCGTTCTGATGCACCAATTCAGGGAAGAAGCGGTTTCCTTAAGAGAGGTGAGCTCACTGATCTCGGCCAAGGAGAAAGATAGTATCCAAATCTCAACTGGACTTTTCTTGGCAGCCCCCGATCCAAAGCTGGTCTCTTTTGGGGGAGGGCCAGAACCACTGTGGAGAATGGAGCAGCAGACCAATCGCGGGGTCAGGGAACCACGGGATCTTAGCGGCTACCGATTGGTAGAAAACAGGTTTGGTGGCCCCATCCGGATTCTAGGTTTGCCGATTTCTCGAACCCCCGGAGGCTGGGAGTACGCGCTGTATCGAAGGAAAAAATGAAGGAGCAGATCGTCCTCGGCTGTGTGACGTTGAGCGCGATGGGCAGTCGCACGGAGGTTTTTCGGCTACTTGAGCAGGCGGTGAGCCAAGGGATCACGCACTTCGACACGGCGCGGAGCTACGGGCGTGGCTATTCGGAGAAGCTGTTGGGGGAGTTTTTCAAAGCGCATGGCGGTGCGCTGGCTGTTACTACAAAGTTTGGGGTTACTTACTCAGAAACAGGAGCATTACCAACTTTGATCGCACTGCCGTTGAATCGGCTGGTTAAAAACTTAAGGCCGTTGGTGGGATTAGGATTAAGATTAGGAAAAGCGGAAAGTGGGAGGAAGGAGGTGGAAAGAAACCCATCTGCCATCGGCGATCTGCCATCTGCGCTGGCGGCGAAGGTCGGCAGAGATGTCGTGGAGCGATCGGTGGAGGAGTTTTTGAAGCAACTGGGGAGGGAGAAGGTGGAGATTTTGTTGCTTCACGAGATGTTGCCGGGGCAGTTAACGGAAGAGGCGCGGGGGTATCTGGAGGGGTTACGGAAAGCGGGGACGGTGGGGCGGCTGGGGTGCGGGACGAGGCGGGAGGTGTTGGAGCGGCATTTCCGGGAGGATCCAATGGTGGAGGTATTGCAGTATGAGGGGTCGCTCACGGAGCGGCCTAGGTTAATGGGGAGGTTCCCAGGAAAGGCGCACATTCACCATAGTCTCTTCCGCGGGGTGGGACGGGGCGGGCACGGGGAGGCGTTGCGCCGGGCGCTGGAGCTGAACCCGGGCGGAAAAGTGATCTTCAGCACAAGGAGCCGGGAGCATCTGCGGGAGAACTTGGAGGGACTGGGGTAGGACGGGTGGCGGCGGTGGATTTCAACGCGGAGCCGGGCTTTGACGGGCGGGGCTTCGACGTGGTGATCGTGGGGGCGGGGGCGGCGGGGCTGTACCTGGCTTCGCTCCTGGCGGGGCGGAGGAGGGTGTTGGTGCTGGAGAGCGGGCACTGGGCGGTGGACGGGGAGCGGCAGGAGTTAAACGAGATCGAGCAAACTGGGAAGTGGATGCAGAACGCGGTGCAGACGAGGCGGCGGGCGATTGGGGGAACAACGCTGGCGTGGGGAGGGCAATCGTTGCCGTTCGCCTCGGCAGACTTCGCGCGCTGGCCGTTTGGGCGGGGGGAGCTGGACCGGCACTATGCGCGGGCGAACGAGGCGATGGGGGTGGACCCGCGGGGGTACGGGGAGGAGACGTTCCAGCAACTGGGGGTGAGGGCGCCGGCGTTCGACCCGGCGAAGGTGTGGTGTCACTGGTCGAAATGGGCGCCAGAGCCGAACTTCCGGAAGGTGTTCCGGCGGGGAATCGAGTGCGAGTTCACGGTGTTATACAACGCGCAGCTCGTAGACGCGGGGATACAGGACGGGGAGGTGCGGGAGGTGGAGGTGGCCAATTTCGGGGGAGAGCGAAGGCGTTGGCCGTGTGGCCGGCTCGTGGTGGCAGCGGGGGGGCTGGAGAGCAACCGGATCCTGTTATGGATGCAGCAGCGGCGGGGGTTCCTGCGGGATGGGGCGGCGGAGGCGCTAGGGCGGGGCTTCATGGACCACCCGTGCATCGAGGCGGGGCGGGTCGAGACGGCGGACGGCTA
>RFWS01000050.1 GCA_009921985.1 bacterium
GGTTTTGTCGGGTGACAGCGCTAACGAGCTGTTTCCGCCAGCCTACATCCATTCCAAGGCTGAAGATCCTGTTCAAATGATCGTAGGACGGGGCCAACTGATTAAAAAGACCGCGAATCACAGAGGAGTCGGGCATGACTCCTACAATTAGAAGGAAAGGTGAAAAGAAGGAAGGTTAGGGTAAGTGAACAAGCGGTATCGAAATTAGGGTGAAAAAGAAATTTTTTTCTCAAGAACAGGAGTGTCGGTGTCGGCATAGACGGGGATGGGTTCGCCATCGGGCATCCAGTCGTAGCCGGGGCCGCCGCCGCGGATGAGATGGATCTTGAACGTGCCGTATTGGAACTTGAGATGGGCGTGGATCGGTAGACGCCGCTCGTCATCGGTGATCCAAAGTTTGAGCCATCCCTGGTGACGGCGGGATCCTCCGGTGGGCTCGCAATGCAGTTGAATCAGTCGGCGGGATTTTTCGTCCTCCAGCTCGATTTCGCCGATGTCGGTACAGGTCATCTTGCCGAAAAGAGGTTCTTTGTTTTCGAGAATGTTCCAAGTGACGGACTCTCCCTTTTTCCAGGGATAGATCCGCACGTGGTAGAGCATCGAGCCGAAGTCCTCGTAAGGACCTTCGGAAAGGTCAAAGTTTTCCTCGGGCTTTCCGGGAGCGGGCCAGAAGCGGCCGAGTTTTACGGCATATTCAGGGACCGTTTTCCGGTTGCGAATGTTGCCACCCTCGTTCCGGTCCTGCCGGTATTCCAAAGATCGCCAGGGTTTCAGTTGGGTGAGGGAAGAGAAACGGCTGCGGATGGGGTAAAAGGCCTCGATGGGGCCGCGGGAACGGAGAGAAAGGTCGAACCTTTGCACCCCCTCCTTGCCGGGTTCTGTCGTGGCCGTGAAGGTGCCTTCGGCGGCCGGGATCAGGCCCCATTCAACCAGGTAGGTTAGTTTTTCACCTTCGGGCCAGGGGAGGGGATGGGCTTGGATCGAAAGAGATCCCAAAAAAAGGACGAAAAGCGCGCAGGATAGGCGATTCAGGGCTCCGCCTTTAGTCATGAGGATATCGAAGAAAAAGTGGATTCCCGTTCACTTGGAAGAGGTTTGCCAGACGCCGTTCCAGTCCTTGGGGGGCGGAGTGCGGGCAAAGGTCGCAATGCGGGTGAGGAATTCCAGCGAAGGGCCGTCGTGCTCATGGATTTTCAGGCATTCCCGGAAAGCGCCTTCGGCCTCTTTCCACTTCTGCTCCCGGTAGAGCTGGAGCGCGTCGGCGTAGACGTTGTTCAGTTTGGAGGTTTTGGGGTCCAGTGAGCCTTGGCGGCCTTGGAGTTCAAAGATTCGAACAGGTTCAATTTTTCCGAAGACGGTGACGAGGTCGATCTCCCGGGCCTCGATCGAGTTCTCCGCGAGTCGGTAACACTCCTCATTGATCAGGATGGTGGTGCCGTAGATCTTGTTCACGCCTTCCAGTCGCGAGGCGATGTTCACGGTATCCCCGATCACGGTGAAGGATTTGGTGGTGTCGGAACCCACCGTCCCGATGACCGTGTCGCCCGTGGCCAAGGCCATCCGAACAAGAAACCTGGGGACATTGCGCCGGAGGCCAGTGATTTCGGAGATTTCCCGACTGATCCTGGCAAAAGAGTCCCTCAGATCGAGGCAGGCGTGACATCCGTCGAGGGCGTGGCTTTCCCCCTGGGAAAAAGGACTGGCCCAAAAGGCCATGACCGCGTCCCCAATAAACTTGTCGACGATGCCCTGGTGGGCGCGGATGGCTTCGGTCGAGGCGGTGAAGTAGCGGTTGAGGAGGTGGACGAGATTGGCGGCGGTCAGTTGTTCCCCGATGCCGCTAAAGTTGGCAATATCAGAGAAGAAGATGGTGACCTTGCGGCGTTCGGCCACCTCCTTGAGTTGGCCGGTGGCGCTGTCAACCACGTTGGCCACGATCCTTGGATCGAGGAATTGGCCGAAGGCCTCGCGGAGACGTTCTTTGGATTTTAGCTGTTCCACCATCGTGTTGAAGGATGCGGTCAGATCGCCGATCTCATCCTTGGAAGTGACGGGTAGGGGATCGGCAATTTCCCCCTCGGCGGTTTTGCGGAAGGCAGCCGTGAGTCGCCGGAAAGCGGTTTGGAGCCGACCGGTGATCACCAGGAACACCAGCAGACCGAGAATGCCGGCGGCGAGAAAGAGAGCCAGATTGGACCGGATGATGTGCTGGATGTTTTGGTTGGTTTCGGCCAGCGAATCCGAAGTGAGGTTGGCGGTCTTGGTGCGGATCCGGGTGTAAACAGGATCGAGGTCCTCGAATTTGGCCATTTCCTCCAAAGAGCGGCGGGCCTCGGTGCTCTTGCCTTCGACGGCCCCGTCGATGCTCCGGATCGCGGCATCGACAAACCCCCGGGTTCCCACCTCCAGAGTCCGGAGGCTACCGATCAGCTTCGCCATTCCGAGACGATCCTCGATATCATTCCGATCATCCTCGCTCCCCTTTTCGGCCAGCGGAATGGCCTCGGAAAAAATCTGATCGATGATTTGCTTTAGTTCGTAGGCCCTGGCCTTGCGTTTCTGGGCGTGTTCCCGAGGCGGGGGAGGAATTCCGTTTAATTCGTGGGCGATGATTTCCAGTTCAAAGGTGTAGACATCCAGGTCGCTCACCATCTTGTACAGGCGCAGATGGTATTGTTCGATCCCCATCAACTCCATCGAGGAGTCCCGGATCAGATAAAGGGTGACGGCGAGAGCGGATGCGAAAAGGACCAAGAGGGCGAGAACGCCCGACATGATCTTGGCGCGGAGGGAAGAACCCATCGTTTCAAGATACAGGGTTCAATTCCCTGTTTCGAGGCATGAAATTCAATCAGGATGAGATGGGGGGGATCGGGATGGGGCGGGTCCGACAAGCCAAAGTCCTTCCTCGCCGCGGGGCTCGAGAAAACGAGCTGTCTTTTTCAGATGTGCGATTCGGATCCAGCTTTCGACTTGAGCCATGGTAGGGCGGCGGGAAGAAAAGATGATCCAAGTCTTTGGATGGGCAATCCAGCGGGCCTCGATCCGAGCGAGGGTTTTTTCTCGGGGATCCGGATGGACGCCAAACTCCAAGCCGCCGGGGGGCAGCTTGGGGCGGTATCGCCGTACCGACGCTTCCAACCATCGGCGGGTGGGGAGGTTGTTGTATTGGGAAAGAACCTTTCGGGCCCCGGCGAAGCCTGACTTTCCTGGGGCGAGGTTGGCGCTGAAGAGGAGCCAATCATCGCTTTTCATCAGTCGGGCTATGCGGCGAAGGAGCGGCACAGGCTCCAAGTTCGGAAGCACTCCGAAGAGGGTGAATATTCGGGCAGTAGCAGTTGGAAATTGGAAAGCGGGAAAAGGACGGGAAAGATCAATGTTGCGGAAGGCTTTCTTGCGGGCTGGTAGGTGACGGGCGGCACGACGGGCGAGGGAGAGGTTGGTGTCCGCGGTCAGGAGAAAGGCCGGCTTGGGCATACCTTGGAGAAGCAGGGCCTCTTTGGTTCCTTCCGCGCACCCCAAGGCGATGAGGGAGTATGGGCCGGCTAATGTTTTTCGAAGAACAGAGGTGGGGCGTTGGTAGAGGCGCCGGACAGCCGGACGATGGAGAAAAGGAGAGCAGGCTTGGTGGACCTTTTTCCAGAGCCGGCCCAGCGCGGGAGAGGAGTACAATGCAGAAGCGGGAAGTTCGGATGGCACGTTTTCGATGGAGATTAGAATGAGGATGAGGGAAGGCGAAGAAAGATCGACCCTGCAGGCAAAATACCATCGCCCGGAGCCCCCGATGGGGAAAGGGCCCGGGCGATGGGATCTCCGAAATCCGGAGTTGTCAGGCGAGGCGGACGAGGCCGCCTCGGCCGACGAGATTCCGGAAATATTCCGGGAAGTTCTCCTCCTTGAGCAGACGTTTGCGAAGCTTGGAGAGGGCGCTGTTCTGGATCTGGCGGATCCGCTCCCGCGTCACGTGGAGCTGGACGCCCACCTCCTCCAGGGTGCGCTCCTTGTGGTCCCCGAGACCGAAGCGGAGCTGGAGGATCTGGAGTTCGCGTGGATTGAGGAAGTGGAGGCAGCGGGCAACCGCCTCGCGCAGGTCATCCTTGGTGTGCTCCTGCATGGGATCCACGGCTTCGGGATCCGCCAACAGGTCGACGAGGGTTCCATCCTCACCATCCTGCCCGATGGACACATCGAGGGAGACGGTGCCGGCGGAAACTTCGCGGAGCTTGGTGACCCGTTCGGTTTCCACCTGAAGTTCGTCGGCCAGTTCGGCATCGGTCGGCTCGCGGCCCAGTTCGTTGCCGAGGGCGGAGCTGACCCGGCGCAGGCGCTGAATCTTGTCGACGAGGTGAACCGGGAGGCGGACGGTCTTGCCTTGGTTGGCGAGAGCCCGGCGGATGGACTGTTTGATCCACCAGCAGGCGTAGGTACTGAACTTCACCCCACGGCTCGGCTTGAAGCGGTCCACCGCCTTCATCAGGCCGAGGTTGCCCTCGGAGATCAGGTCAAGGATGGGCAGGCCGCAGTGGTTGTAGTCGGCGGCGATCTTCACGACCAGGCGGAGATTCGATTTGATCATGAGCTCGCGGGCGCGGCCATCGCCCCGGCGGATGCGGCGGGCGAGCTTCACCTCCTCGTTGCGATTGAGGAGGGGGGTCTCACCGATGCCCTTAAGGTAGGACTGAAGGGCGGCGGGGAGATCTTTCTCCCGCACAACCGGAGCCTTCTCTCTGGTGACTTCCATGTTTGTTTTCATACAGAGTTAGATCACCACACTCCCAGAACGTTCGGACTTTTTTTATGGGGGGCAAATTTTGTCAAGGGCATGAACCATATAAACTTATGTAAATAATTGAAAATCAACATGATAAAATTTAGGAAAAAAAGTGTTTTTTAGGGTCAAAAAATCAGTTTTTTGCCTTCCGCGGAGATTTTTTTAGGATGAATGGTTGGTTCGGTGAATGTCTGGGTCATGTATATTCAGCGTTGATGCCAGTTTTTGCCAAAGCTACCGACTGGGTGATCGAACCCAAAGAACGGGGATTGTTTCTTCCGCAGGTGAATCTTTGGATGGATCCGCAGCGACCGCAAAAACGGGCATTGGTTACGCATGCGCATTTCGATCATCTCGCCCCGCATGGGGAAATCCTGGCCAGTCCACCGACGGCGCGCTTGCTGAAGGCACGAACCCCCAAAGGCACGAAAATCAGGGAGATTGCTTTTGGACAACCGTTCCCTTTGGGGAACGGGGCCATACTCCAATTGACGCCCGCGGGACACATTTTGGGTTCGGCAATGGCTTGGGTGGAAAGAACCAAAACTCGGCCGACGAGCTTGCTTTACACCGGAGATTTCAAGCTAAGGGAGGGAGGATCCTCGGAGGCCTGTCGTCCGCGGAAGGCTGACGTTCTGGTGATGGAGACGACGTATGGTCTGCCCCGCTATCGGTTTCCTCCCGCTGAGAAAGTCATGAAGGACATTTTGGCCTTTTGCCTCGGCGCGGTGGAGGACGGGGAAGTGCCCGTGTTGCTGGGCTATTCCCTCGGGAAAAGTCAGGAATTGCTGACCGGACTTGCGAAAGCCGGTCTGCCCATCCTTCTTCATCCTTCGGTCCACCGGATGACGGAGATTTACCGGGAGCTGGGCGTGAAGTTTCCCGAGACGCAGGTTTGGGCAAAGTCAGGAAAAAAGCCGGAGAAGGCGGTGGTGATTTTTCCCCCGCAGGCCGTCCATTCCGTCCAGCTGCGCGGGATCGCCCACTGGCGGGTGGCGGCGGTGACCGGCTGGGCGCTGGCCCCGGGGGCGAACTACCGGCTGGGTTGTGACGTGGCTTTTCCGCTTTCGGATCATGCCGATCACGCGGAACTGAAGGAGATGGTGAAAAGAGTTTCCCCCTTGGAAATCCGGACCCTACACGGTTTTGCCGCGGAGTTCGCCGCGGAGTTGCGGGAGGAGGGATGGAACGCCTGGCCCGTGGCCGGAGACACCCAGTTGTCCCTGGCCCTGTCCGCACCCGCGCGGAAAAAGGAAAAAGCCGCCAAGGATGCCGGGCCGCTTCCGAAATCCGAGTTCGGGGCGTTTGTCCGGGTCTTGGAGGCGGCGTCCTCCACGTTCCGGACCCAGGTAAAGACGGATACCCTGGCGGAATTTTTCCGGGCCTTGCCGGATTCCTCGCTGGAGGTGGCGGTGCGGATGGTGACAGGCCGGGGCGCCGAGGTGGCGGGGTCCCTGCAAACCGGAATGGCCTTGATCCGACGGGCTCTGCTGGAAGCGCTCGAACTTGATCCGGCGGCCTGGAAGGAAGCCTATGCCCGCCACCAGGATTCCGCCCGGACGGTCGGGGAGTTGCTGGCCGGCCGCTCCCGTCCGCAGGAGTGGACGCTGGAAGCTGTGCGTGGGGAGCTGGAGAAGTTGGCCCGGGCTCGAGGCCCGTTGGGGAAGATGAAGGTGCTCCAAAAACTTTTTCGGGCGATGCATCCGCTCGAAGGGACATGGCTTTTGAAAATCATCACCGGGGGACTGCGGGCCGGCGTGCAGGAAGGGCTGGTGGAGGCCGCTTTGGCCAAGGCTTTTGACCGATCGTTGGAGGAGGTGAGACGGGCCCACATGCTGACAGGCGATCTGGCCAAGGCGGCGCTGCTCGCCAAGAAGGGAAAGTTGGGAGAGGCCGAGCTGAAGCCGGGCGTGCCGGTCAAGGTGATGCTGGCCAGTCCGGAAAAAGATGTGGCGGCGATTTTGGCAAGAGTTGGGACCGCGCCGGCCTGGGCGGAAGACAAGTACGATGGAATCCGGGCTCAGATTCACTGGGGGGGCGGTCAGGTGGAGATTTTCAGCCGGGACCTGAAACCGATCCACGAGGCGTTCCCGGAACTGGTCGAGGCGGCCCGGAAGCTTCCCGGTGAAGGCATCCTCGACGGTGAGGTATTGGCCTGGGAAAAGGGAAAAGCCCTGCCGTTTTCGCGATTGCAGAGGCGTTTGGGGAGAAAGGAGGCGGATCTTTTTTTTCGGCAGGATGTGCCGGTGGCTTTTGTGGCGTTCGACCTGCTGGCGCACCGGGGCACGGGGCTCCTTCAGGAAGCCTGGGAAAAGCGAAGGAAAAAGCTGGCCGAGCTCATGGCAAAAGCGCCGGCGGGAATGATTTTGGTCAAGGCCACGCCCGTCAAGGACGAGACAGGTTTGGAAAAGCGGTTCACGGAGGCCCGGGAGGCCGGCAACGAGGGCCTGATCGTGAAGGTCGGGAACAGCCCTTATCAACCGGGCCAACGGGGTCACCATTGGCTGAAGTTGAAAAAGGCGTTGGCGACTCTGGATGCCGTGGTCACGGCAGTGGAGTGGGGCCACGGCAAACGAAAGGGGCTTCTTTCCGATTACACCTTTGCGGTGCGGGACAACCAAGGGGGGTTGAAGGTGATCGGTAAAGCTTACTCCGGACTGACCGATGAGGAGTTGGCGGAGTGGACGGAAATTTTCAGGGAAATCACCTTGGAGGTGAAGAACCGGAAGCACCGGGTAAGGCCGGAAAAAGTGGTGGAGGTGGCGTTTGACTCTGTCCAGAGAAGTGATCGGCACGATTCAGGATTCGCGCTGCGATTCCCGAGAATCGTACGGATGCGCTCGGACAAGAAAGCGGGGGAAGCGGATACGATCGAGTCCGTGGAGAGGCTTGTTGGAAGTTAAAGGGACACAAAAAAAACGGGGCGGGGAATGACCCCGCCCCGTTTGAAATCGAAGAGGTTCGATTTAGCGGCTGTAGTCGTCGCGACGGGGACCGCGCGGGCCACGGCCGTAGCCGCCACC
>RFWS01000006.1 GCA_009921985.1 bacterium
TCCCGGAACAATAAAGGGTGCGACCTTCCCCCTCAAGAAAGGCGGAATGTGGGCCTTCAGGTCGACATCGTTCCCCTCATACTTCTTCTCCAAAATCCGCCCCGCCCGCGCCAGCAGGGCCAACAGTGCCCCTTCGCTCTGGGGCACCTTGAGGTGTACCCGCATACTCCAGGCTGAAAGCATGGCCGAAAGTTCCGAGAAAAATCCGGGCATGCCTTCCCCTGTTTTTGCGGAAAGGAGCACGCCGTTGGCCACCCCCGCAGCTTCCCGTTCCAGCCCGAACCTGCTTTCCGCGCGATCCACTTTGTTCCAGACCGTCAGCGTGTGTTTGTCCCCCGCACCGATCTTTTTCAGAACCTCCTCCACCGCCCGGATCTGCTCCGCCCGCTGCGGATGACTGGCATCCACCACGTGAATCAAGACGTCGGCAAACGCCACCTCCTCCAAGGTTGATTGAAACGACTCCACCAGGTGCGTCGGGAGTTTCTTCAGAAATCCCACCGTGTCCGTCAGCAGAACCCTCACCCCGTTGGGCATCCGGAACTGCCGAATGGTGGGATCCAAGGTCGCAAACAACCGGTCCTCCGCCGCCACCTCCGCATGGGTCAACCGGTTCATCAGGGTCGACTTTCCCGCGTTGGTGTAACCCACCAGCGCCGCCACCGGCCAATGCTGACGGAGCCTTCCTTCCCTCTGAATGGTCCGATGCTTCCGCACCTCCGCCAAATCCCGCTCCAAGCGCGTAATCCGCTCCTGCACCCTTCTTCGATCCACCTCCAGCTGGGTTTCCCCCGGGCCCCGCATACCGATTCCTCCCGTTTGCCTCGAAAGATGGGTCCACATCCGCGTCAGTCGCGGCAACAAATACACCAATTGGGCCAGTTCAATCTGCAGCTTTCCCTCCTTCGACTTCGCCCGCTGGGCAAAAATATCGAGGATCAGCTGCGTGCGATCCAGCACCTTGCAGGAAAAGATCTGTTCCAGATTCCGCGCCTGGGCCGGACTTAACTCATCGTCAAAAATGACCGTGTCCGCCCTCTTTTCCTTGGCCGTCTTGGCCAACTCTGCCGCCTTACCACTCCCGATATATGTTGGCGCTACCGGGGCCTCCATTCTCTGGGTGGCCCGATCCGCCACCTCTCCCCCCGCGCTTTCCACCAGCAAACCCAGTTCGTCCAGGGACTCTCCCACCTCCCAACGGCTGCTTTTTGGGGTCTCCAGTCCCACCAGAAACGCCCTTTCGGTCGGCCGGTCCCGCCCCGTGGAAATAATCATCCGGAAAGAGCCTCTTGTGCCAGGGCTTGCACCATTTTCTCCACTCCCGCCGAAGGCAGGCCGCTTCCAGGTTTCGCTTCGATAGCCATTAAATTAGGAATGCGCTTCAGCCAGGTCAATTGACGCTTCGCATAGGCCCGGGTAGCCGCCACGATTTTGTCCCCTGCCTCCTCTCTTCCCATTTTTCCAGCTACCCAAAGCTCAATCTCCCGGTAGCCGATGGCCCGACTGCCTGGACAGCCCCTCCAGCCCGACCGCTCCCTGAGCCTCCGCACTTCCTCCCCCCAACCATCCTGGATCATCCCGGCCACCCGGGTCCGAATCACCGCTGCCAAGGCCTCCAGATCGGGCACCAAGGCAAAGATCTTCATCCCCACCAAAGGCCCGCGAACCGTCTCCTCACGCTGCCAAGAGGACATCTTTCGCCCTGTCTGACGAAAGACCGCCAAGGCACGGATCAAACGCCGCCGGTTCTGTAAATCCGCTTTTTCCGACCACTCCGGATCTACCCTCCAAATCTCCTCGCCCATCTCCGGAGTCGACATCGTCTCCAGTTCCGCCGCCACCTTCGGATCAGTACCCGGCGCCTTGGCGAGGCCCTCCGTCAAAACCTTATGATACAAACCCGTTCCCCCGACCCAGATCGCTTTTTTTTCCCTCTTTCTCAGGTTTTCCAGCACATCCCCTGCCGAGCGCAGATAATCAGCCGCCGTGAATCCCTCTTCCGGCTCCACCAAATCGAGCAAGTGGTGGGAAACATCCTTTTGCGCCATGTCGGAAGGCTTGGCTGTGCCGATGTCCAACCCCCGGTAAATCTGGAAGGCGTCCACTGAGCAGATCTCGGCTCCGGATTTCCGGGCCACCTCCATCGCCAACCGTGACTTTCCGGAGGCCGTCGGTCCAAGAAGAAAAATCACCTCGCTCGCTAACTCCAGTCTCCCAACCCCGTCGCCCCCTTCACCCGCCAGACATTCACCAGGTCCCGGTTCAACTCGTTCAGAAACCGGGAAGGCGTCTGCCAAGCGTCCCCACCCTTGCCCATCCGCAAGCGGGGATGGGTCAGATACAACTCGTCCTTTGCCCGCGTCACCGCCACGTAGAATAACCGCCGCTCTTCCTCCTCGCCCTCCTCGGTTTCCATCGCCCGCGAGGACGGAAACAGGCCGTCACAAAGCATGATCACAAACACCACCCCGTACTCCAACCCCTTGGCCTGGTGCACCGTGCTCAACCGCACCGCTTCCCCCTCGTTGTCCCCCTGCCGCGCCGCCACCTCCGTTTCCGTGTTTCCCAAAAGCGCCAGCTCCGCCAGAAAATCGGCCGTGTTGGCAAACCCGTTGGCATAATCCTCCAGTTGCCTCAAATCGTCCAACCGGTTCACCGCATTGGCGTATCTGGCGCGGACGTGATCTCCGTAACTTCCCTCGACCACGATCTTCACCTGCTCCGCCGGAGGTTTCCCCGCGATTTGCTTCAAAGTCTCCACCAACTGGCTCCAGCCCTTGGCGCTCTTTTCTGAAACCTTCACCTGCGCCAGGGCTTTTCCACCCGCCACCTCGTTCCACATCTTCGTGGCCGATTTTGGCCCCACGCCCGGCAGCAGTCGCGCCAGGCGATGAAACGCCACCTCATCCTTCGGGTTCGCCCCCACCCGCAAATGAGCCGCCACATCCTTGATATGGGCCTGTTCGAAGAATCGCAGACCCGAAGTAATCGTGTAAGGAATGTTCCGGCGGGTCAGTTCCAGCTGCATCTCCATGGCATGGAAATGGGCCCGATACAGAATCGAGATATCGGAAAGATTCGTCCCTTCCTCGTGTAACTCCAAAATTCGCTGGGCCACAAAGGCCGCCTGCTGACCCCCGTCCTCCAGCGCCACCATCGCCGGCTTTACCCCCGCCGCCCGCACCGCCCGGAGATTCTTGGGAAACTGCTTCGGGTTGTGGCTGATGGCGTGGTTGGCCAGCTCCAGAATCTGCGGGATGCTGCGATAATTCGTTTCCAGGCGGACCACCTTGGCCCCGGGATGCCGGTTCGGAAAACTGAGGATGTGCTCCACCTTGGCGCCGCGCCAGGAGTAGATGCTCTGCGCATCATCCCCCACTGCCATAATCTGGTGATGCCCGGTGCCGATCGCGTCCACAAAGTCGGACTGCAATCGGTTCGTGTCCTGATACTCGTCCACCAGCACGTGCTGGAACCGCTCCCGGTACCGGTCCCGCAGGTCCGACTGCTCCAGAATCTGCGAAGAGAGGGTCAGGAGATCGTCATAATCCATCGCGGCGCTGTCCCGTTTTCGCCGCAGATAAATCTCCCCCACCTTGGCTATCCAGCTTTCCAACTCCGTGAAGTAGCCGAACTGTTTCTTGAGGATGCTTCCGACCGTGGTCCGGTGGTTCGCCGCGAGGCTGAAGATTTCCGCCAAAACCTCCGGTTTGGGAAAGCGCTTGTCCTTCGGATCCACCCCCGCCTCTCCCAAACTCGCCGAAATCAGATCCTCCGCATCCTCCCGGTCGAGAATTGTGTAGTCCTTGGGGTAACCCACCCGGTCGGCATGGCGGCGCAGGATCCGGTTTCCCACATGGTGAAAGGTTCCACCCCAAAGACGGGAAAGATCGTGCGGCAGGAGCGAGGCTACCCTTGCCAACATCTCCTTGGAGGCCTTGTTGGTGAAGGTCAGCAGCAGAATCTGCTCCGGGGCTACCCCCTGCTCCACCAACCAAGCCACCCGGTAGGTCAGGGTCCGCGTCTTGCCACTTCCCGCCCCGGCAATCACCAGGATCGGCCCCGGCGGAGCCGTGACCGCCTCCAGCTGCTCCGGATTGAGTTCCGCCGCGTAATCAATGGTCGGCCCGCCAGCAGGCCGGCCCTCTTCCCTTAAAACGTATTCCACCCGCACACCTCGTCCGCCAAGGCCCCCTCGTAGAGGGCCCTGCCCACAATCACTCCTTCCACCCCACCAGCCTTATTCAGTGCCTGCAAATCCTTCAGGCCGCTGATGCCACCGGAAGCGATCACCTTTCCCGGAAAACTTTTCACCATCTCCTGCACCGCCGGAATGTTCGGCCCGGTCATCATCCCGTCCCGGGTTACATCCGTGTAAATGATCCGGATGACCCCGGCCTCGGTCATCCGCGCCGCCAGGTCTTTGGCCTTCCAGCCACTCGGCTTCGTCCACCCCCGTGTCTCCACCACCCCGTTCCGGGCATCAATGCCCACCACCACCTTTTCCGGTCCGAATCGCTTCACCGCCTCATCGATCTTTTCCGGTTCGTCACAGGCAATGCTGCCAAAAATCACCCGGGCGGCTCCCATCATGAGGATTTTTTCCGCCACCGCCAGATCTCGGATCCCGCCCCCCACCTCACACGGCATCTTCACACTCCGGGCGATTTGTCCAATCATGTCGAGGTTTCTCATCTCGCCTTCAAACGCACCTTCCAGATCAACCAGGTGCAACACCCGCCCCCCTGCTTTCTCCCAACGCCGGGCACAAGCCATCGGATCGCGGCTGTAGACCTTTTTTTCGGTGGCTTTTCCCTGGGCCAAGCGCACCACCTCTCCGGCCATCAAATCAATCGAAGGAAGTATGAACATTTTTATCAAAACCTTTGATAACGCTTAGTTCAAGCAGGGCAGACAGGCTATCCAATCCCTTCTCTTGCATGGAGGAGTTCCTTTTTGGAGAAATAATGCTTTTTCATGAACAAGCCAACTACCGGAGGACCACGCCGCGATCGGAGGCACCCACAAATTCAAGCAACTCGGCCACCTCGGCCGTCTTCGGCCCTTTTTCCTTCAGATATTCCCGGGCTTGGGAGAGGTTGTACTTGGGATTCAGCAGGACCTTGAGAGCGTCCTTCAGACCCCGGATCGCCTCCTCCGAAAAACCCTTCCTCTGCAGGCCCGTCAGGTTGACTGACCGCACCACCGCCGGATTCCCGTCTGCGATCATGTAAGGCGGCACATCCTGCACCACCTTGGTGCATCCACCCAACATCGCATGGCGTCCGATCCGACAAAACTGGTGGACGGCGGAAAGACCCCCGATCACCGCAAAATCTCCCACCGTGACGTGTCCCGCCAGCGTGCCGTTGTTGGAGAAAATGCAGTCGTTGCCCACGACACAGTTGTGGGCCACATGGGCGTAGGCCAGAAAGTGATTCCGGCTTCCAATAACCGTTTTCTCCTTCGGTCCGGTTCCACGGTTTACGGTGACGAATTCCCGGAAATTGTTCTCGTCCCCCACTTCCAAATAGGTGGGCTCTCCCTTGTACTTCAGGTCCTGGGTGCGGCCTCCCACTGAACAAAAGGGGTGAAAAAGATTCTTGGTCCCAAACCGGCTGGGTCCCTCCAGGTTCACATGGTGACGCAAAACACATCCCTCTCCGAGTTCCACCCCCTCTCCCACCACGCAATAGGGTCCGACTTCGACGGAAGCCGGCACCAGCGCCTTCGCATGAATAACCGCCGTGGGATGAACCGCCACTGTGTCTTGCCCCTCAGCGATCCATGATCGCAAACATCAACTCCGCCTCACTGACCACCTCGCCGTTCACCAAGCACTGCCCGTAAGCCTTGCCGATTTTTCCACGGGATTTCGTCAGTTCCACCTGCATTAGCAGGGTGTCCCCCGGCATGACCGGTTTGCGGAACTTGGCCTTGTCCACGCTCATGAAGTAGCCGAGTTTCCCCGCGTTTTCCGTGTTCCGCAGAAGCAGGATGCTGGCCACCTGGGCCATCGCCTCGATCTGAAGCACGCCCGGCATGATCGGATGCCCGGGAAAATGCCCGGCAAAAAAGGGCTCATTGATCGTCACGAGCTTCAGGCCCACCGCCTTGTTGTCCCCCTCAAATCGCAGTACCCGATCGACCATCAGAAAGGGGTAGCGGTGGGGGAGGACCTTCATCACATCGTTCGTGTCGAGCGCCCGTTCCCCGACGGGAATGTTTTCCACCGGCATGAGGGAAGATTGGTAGGCCTTCCACGCCTTGAGCAGGGCCTTGGCAAATTGCAGGTTCAGGCCGTGGCTGGGCTTGGCCGCAAGGATATGGCCGCGGATTCTCACCGGGAACAAGGCCAGGTCACCGATGATGTCGAGAATCTTGTGGCGGACGAACTCGTCGGGATACCGGAGCGGTTCCTTGCTCATCACCGATTCCCCACGGATGACAATGGCGTTCTCCAGACTCCCTCCCTTGATCAAACCTTTGTTCAGGAGAGGTTCGACCTCCTCGTAAAAAACAAACGTGCGGGCCCGACCGATCTCCTCGGCGTAGTTCTTTTCATTCACCTCGATGGACAGGAACTGGGTGTGGTGGCCCGTGTGATTGGCATTGGTGCAGGAGACCTTGAAGCCCTCATGGGGCAAGGCGGCCAGATACCCTCCATCGGGTGAAGTCACCCAAACCGGTTCACGGATTTCAAACGTCGCACGGGGAGCATCGAGCTCCTTCCGCCCGGCCTTGTGCAAAAGATCCAAAAATGGAGCGGCGCTGCCGTCCCCGATGGGAGGTTCGTTCGCATCTAGTTCGATCAGGGCATTATCGATATCCAGCCCTCGCAGGGCGGAAAGCAAATGCTCCACGGTGCTCACTTTGACGCTGCCTTCCGCCAGGGTTGTGGCGCGCTCCACCTGTTTCACCTTTTCCAAAAAGGCGGGAATCAAAGGCTGGTCGGCCAAATCCATCCGGCGGAACTGGTACCCCGTGCCGACCCCCGCCGGCTTCACCGTCAGACGGACCTTTGCCCCGCTGTGCAGGGAGATTCCTGTCAGGCTGGCCTCTTTTTCGACCGTCGTTTCGCGTGCCGTCGGCATCCCGCTTTCTACACTTTCCCCTTCCCTGAGTCATCCCTCTTATCTTCCCGGGTTGCCCCCTCTGCTAGGCTGAGGACTTGAGCCAACCGCTTCAGGATGAAGGGATTCTGTTTCATCTCCGCCGCCAGGGGGAGACCAGCCTGCTGGCCGTCTGGTTGACCCGGCACCATGGCATCGTCCGCACCCTCGCCAAGGGAGCGGCCAAACCCGGCAGCCCCATGCGCGGCCATCTCGATCTTTTTCACGAATGCGAAATCGGCTGGGAACCCTCCCGGCGAACCTCTCTCCATCATCTCCGCGAGGCTCGCTTGACCCGTCCCCGAGCCGGTCTGCGCAAATCGTATCCCCGCATCCTTGCCGCCACCTACTTTGCCCAGACCATCGAACAGTCCTCCGAGCCGGATGCGAATCTGGAATCCCTCCACACGCTGCTGCGCCTGGCTTTGGACTGGCTGGAAGAAAAAGAGCCACACCGGAAGCTGGTGGAGAGGTTTGAACGTGCCGTACTTAAGCAGCTCGGTGCTGATGATCCCCGCCGCTCCGCCCGTACCCTCCTCGACGACCTTTCCCACCGCCGCCCCAAATCCCACGCGTCTTTGCTCAAACTTCTGCAATAATTTTTTCTCACTCTTTTCGTGAACGTGAATGTTTCACGGTAACGAAAAACTGAGGTTTGAGAATGGGATCTTCTATACCGTGACAGGCGTGGCCGGCGCATCCACCCACTTGCCATGTTCGCGGATCAGATCCTTGAGACGATCCACCGCTTCCGCCTCGGGAATATTGAACTTCACCGGGGTCTTGCCGACATACAGGTTGATTTTGCCGGGAGCGCCTCCGACGTAGCCGAAATCGGCATCCGCCATCTCCCCGGGGCCGTTCACGATGCAACCCATTACCGCGATCTTGACTCCCTTGAGATGCTGGGTGGCCGCCTTGATGCGGGCCGTGGTGCTCTGCAGGTCAAACAACGTCCGCCCGCAGGAGGGACACGCCACGTAATCCGTCTTGAAGATACGGCTGCCCGCGGCCTGGAGGATATTGAAGCCCAACCGAAGACAGGCGCCCGGAGCCGGTTCGCCCCGCACCAAAATGGCATCCCCGATTCCGTCGCAGAGCAGAGCCCCGATGTGAACGGCTGCCCGGATCAAGCCGGAGAGCCCACCTTCGGATGCCGCCGGTTGGAGCGTATCCTTGAGGACGATGGGGTGCCGGGCCGGAATTCGGGAAGCCAGCAACCGCGTGCCGGACACAGGATTGATCTCCAGGCCGTCCTTGAGCGCCACCAGCACCGGCTCTTTTTTCGTTTGCAGTGCTTTGACCTCGGCATTGTTACGGGGATCCACCTCGGTGATCGGGGTCTTCTCGTGAACCAGTTCCGGCGCGAGATCGCCCAGTTGGGCCAACCGTGGCCGAAGTGCCTCCTCCACCTTGGCGGAGACAAGCACCCGGGGCGGTTCTTCGCCGCCGATGGCCACCCCCTGAATGATGATTTTTTGGCTGGCCCGCTTGGCGAAGCTGAAGGGGTCGTAGGAAAGCTTGGCATCCTCGTCAAAACTACCCTTCTGACGCTCTTCCAAATATTTCACCAAGGCCCGCCCGACGGGAATTTCGTGCACGCTGTCTTCCGTGAGGCTCACCCGGATGGTGTCCCCCAGCCCGTCGAGGAGAAGCGAGCCGATCCCGATTGCACTCTTAATCCGGCCATCTTCTCCGTCCCCGGCCTCCGTCACCCCAAGATGCAACGGGTAGTTCCAATCCGGGCCCTGCTTGGCCAGGGAGGTGACGAGAAGCCGGTATGCTTCGATCATCACCTTGGGGTTGGAGGATTTCATGGAGAAAAGGAAATTGTGGAAATTCAGCTTCCGGGCGATCCGGGCGAACTCGAGGGCACTCTCGACCATGCCGTGCGGCGTGTCCCCGTAGCGGTTCATGATCCGGTCCGAGAGCGACCCGTGGTTGGTGCCGATCCGCATGGCAATTTTTCGCTCGAGGCAAAGCTTCACCAGCGGGGTGAAGGTCTCCTCAATCCGCGACAACTCCTCGGCGTACTGGTCGTCCGTATACTCCCGAATGGCAAACTTCTTCTTGTCGGCAAAGTTGCCGGGGTTGATGCGGACCTTGTCGACCCACTGGGCTGCCTCCATGGCGGCATCGGGTTTGAAGTGAATGTCGGCCACAATCGGCACGTCGCAACCGGCCGCCAGCAATTCCTTTTTGATGTTTTTGAGGTTGGCCGCGTCCTTTACCGTCGGAGCGGTGATACGGACGATCTGGCATCCCACCTTGACGAGATCGAGCGTCTGTTTGACCGACGCCGACGTGTCCATGGTGTCGCAAGTGATCATGCTTTGAACCACGATCGGGTTGGAACCCCCGATCCCCACCTTCCCCACCCTCACCTCGCGGGTGGAGCGGCGAACGTACCGGTAAGGACTGGCGCCGTACCCGGTCATTTCTTCTCCGGGGCGGAACGAAACACGGGCATCTCCGTGGATTCGGCAGGTTTGTCCATACGACGCTTGATCCTAAGGGAATCGTGGTAGGTGACCAAGAGGAAGAAACCGGCCAGCAGGATCACAAAGGCCGTCTGGATCCGCTCCACTGTCTTGGCCCGCAACTGGCGCCGCCGGACTGCCTCCACCAGGGAAAACAGGATGTGTCCACCGTCGAGCACCGGAATCGGCAACAGGTTCAACACCGCCAGGTTCACATTGAGAATCACGCTGAAATAAAGCACGAGCCGGGGATCGGTCTGAAGCAACGAGACCAACCGCTCGAAGATTCCCAAAGGACCGCTGAGATGCTGCACTCCGACATGGGAAGCCGGCGAAACCAACGCCCGCAGGGTTCGGAAGACAAGACCTGCGGCCGATCCGACCTGCTCCTGTGGGGTGGGCCGGGTGATCTGCATGTCGCTTGGCTTCCAGACCACCCCAATCATCCGGTCCTTTCGGTTGATGGCCTGTTCCGGACGGAGGGAAACTGTTCGCCGATGCCCTTCGGCATCCTCGACGACGAATTCAAGGCGATCATGACCGGACTCCACCGCGGCCTTCACCGCCGCCGGATTCCAGATTTTTTGGCCATCCACGGAAACCAGTCGATCTCCCGGATGAATGCCGGCACGGGCGGCCGGCCCACCTTCAATTACCTTGTCCACGAGGGCCGCTTGGGACGGATATGTTTCGAATCCAAGACGACGTAGACCCTCCAGTGCCTTGTCCGGCTCAGGAACAATCCGAACCGTGACAACTTCATGTCCGTCCCGGTCCAGTTCCAAAAGAATGTCGCGGTTTATGCCCAGAAGGATGCTCTCCACCACCGCTCCGGGCCGGCCAGCCCACCTCTCTGGCCGCTGACCATCGATCGCGAGGATCTTATCCCCTGGGAGGATGCCAGCCCGTGCTGCAGGGGAGTCCGCTTCCACCCAGCCGATGGTGGTGGTGCGGTAGGTCATATTGGTGGGCACGCCGAGAATCCAAACACCAAAAGCACAGGCTACCCCAAGGGCGAGGCTGGCCACGGGCCCGGCCAAGGCGGTGAAAATTTTCGCGCCAGGGCTGGCCGGAGGCAGATCCTTGTGCTCCTCGGCCGCCTTCCCCTCCAGACCCTCAGCCGGACTCATCTGGGGCAACTGCACAAAACCGCCCAAGGGAAGAAGATTCACCTGCCACTCCACGCCATGGATGACCTTGCCGTAAATTTTGGGGCCAAATCCGATCGCAAACCGCTCGACCACCAGCCCAGCTTTTCTCGCTGCCCAGAAATGACCGAATTCGTGAGCCGCGACGGTCAGGCCAAATAGGACCAGGGCCACGACCACGGTTCCGGCGATGGTCAGCACATCTCCCCAAGGTGCCGGCAGGATGGCGATCATTTCGAGGTTCCGAGCCTTTTGCGCGCTTCAGCCCGAGCCCAACCGTCGGCCGCCACGATGGCGGGGAGATCGGGCTCGGCAACGTTCCGGTGGGAGGTCATGACGTTTTCCACGAGTTCCCAGATTCTCGGGAAAGGAATTTTTTCGTCCAGAAAAGCCTCCACCGCGACCTCGTTGGCCGCGTTAAAGACGCCGGGCAAGGTTCCGCCCGCCTCCCCGGCTTCCCGGGCCAGACGCAGGGCCGGGAACCTTTTTTCATCCGGCTTCTCAAAGGTGAGCGCGCCCAATTTGGGCAGATCCAGGGGCGGAAGCCCGCTCGGACGTCTTTCGGGATAGGTGATCGCATACTGGATGGGGAAACACATGTCGGTCACACTGAGTTGGGCCAGCACGGATCCGTCCACAAATTCGACCATGGAATGAACGATGCTTTGGGGATGAACCACCACGTCCACCTGGGCCATGGGCAGACCAAAAAGCCAATGGGCCTCGATCATCTCCAGGCCTTTGTTGAACATGGTGGCGGAATCGATGGTGATTTTTTTGCCCATCGACCAGGTGGGATGCTTGAGGGCCTGGGCCACGGTGACCTTGGCCATCTCTTTGGCCGGCATCTGGCGGAAAGGTCCGCCCGAGGCGGTCAGGATGATTTTTCGAACTTCCTTGCCGTGGGCCCCCTGCAGGCACTGAAAGATGGCGTTGTGTTCGCTATCGACGGGCAGGACTTGTCTTTTTCTTTTCTTCGCTTCTCCCATCACGGCCGAACCGGCCAACACGAGGATCTCCTTGCTGGCCACGGCCAGATCCTTGCCGGTGCGGAGGGCGGCCAGAGCCGGAGCCAATCCGGCCGTGCCCACGATGGCCACCAGCACCATGTCGGCCTCGGTCTCCTCCACCATCCGGGCCAGACCCTCCGGCCCCTCAAAAAGACGCGCTCCCTTCGGCAGATGGGGTCGGATTTTTTCGGTGGCCTTGGGATCCGACACCGCCAGGGAGGAAACCCCAAACTCCTTGGCCTGCTCGAGAAGGCGGGCGGTGCTCTTGGCCACGCCCAGCCCCACGATCTTCATCTTTTCCGGCAACGCCCGGGCCACCTTGCAGGTGCTTTCCCCGATTGAACCGCTGGAACCAAGTAAAATGACGCGCTTCATACTCTTCCCGTTAACATCAGGTATCCGTAAAAGACCGGCAAGCTGAACAGGAGGCTATCGACCAGATCCAGGGCTCCCCCGATTCCCGGGATAAAGGTGCCCGAATCCTTCACATGGGCGTCCCGCTTCACGACAGATTCCCCCAAATCCCCGATTACACTGACCCCGGCAAGGAGCAGACCAAGAATCCAGGCGTGAGTTCCGGCCAGCTGGCCCAAGGCATTCGGAAAGAGTTGGATCAAACCCAAGCTGGTCAAAAGCGCCATCCCCACACCACCGACCAACCCTTCCCACGTCTTTTTGGGACTGATCAGGGGACTGAGTTTGTGCCGGCCAAAAAGGGACCCCGCCACATAGGCACCGACATCAGTGAATTTGGTGATGGCGACCGCGTAGGCCAACAGGGGGATACCGGCACCATGCGGAGCGCAGAAAAGAATCTTGGTGGCGTAATTCAGAAGGTACGGGACATAAAAAAAACCGAACAGCGTCAGAGCCATGGCGACGGCGGCCCCTTCGATCTTGGCGTCAAAGACCCGTCGCGTGAGTGCCCCGAGGATGACGAGCAGGACCAGGATGGCCTCCCCCGTGAAAGTCTCCGGCAAACGGCCGTACGGCGAAACCACCGAGAAGTACGTGGCAGCATAAAGGAGAGCTCCCGCCAGCAGGCCGGTTTTCATGAAAACCGTCCGCCCAGCGGTAATTTGGGAAAGGTAAAATTCCCGCTGGGCGGCCAGACCGGTGAAGGCGATCAGCAGAAAAACACCGGTGGTGTAGCGAAAAACGACCAAGGCAATGACCAGACCCCAAAGCAGAAGGGAGGAAAGAAGGCGCCAGCCGAACATATCAGACTCCTCCAAAACGGCGTTCCCGCCGTGCATAATCCGCCAAGGCTTCGGCAAACTGTTCTTTCCCGAAATCCGGCCAGAGAACCGGGGTCACGTGTATCTCCGCATAGGAGATCTGCCAAAGCATGAAATTACTGACCCGCATCTCCCCGCTAGTACGGATAAGCAGGTCGGGATCGGGAATTCCCCGGGTGTACAAATGATCCGTCAGGGTTTTTTCATCGATGCTTTCAGGATCCAATTGCCCTGTTTTTACGTGCTGGGCGATCGCCTTAACCGCCTCGGTGATCTCCACCCGGGAACCATAACTTAGGGCCAGAATCAGATCCAACTTGGTGTTGGCCCTGGTTTTTTCGATGGCGGACTCCAGTTCTTCTCGCACCGCCTCGGGGAGATCGTGGAGACGCCCGATGGCTCGGAGACGCACCCCTTCCCTTCCCATTTCAGCCAGTTCTTCCCGCAAGACCAGACGGAGCAGCCCCATCAGGCCTTGCACTTCCTCGCGCGGCCGTTGCCAATTTTCCACTGAAAAAGCGTAGAGGGTGAGATAGCGGACGCCGTGGGCGATGGCAGCCTGCACCACTTTTTTCACAGACTTTCGTCCGGCCTCATGGCCGCTCAACCGGGGTAGTTTATGCTGTTTCGCCCAGCGACCGTTCCCATCCATGATGATGGCCACGTGCTGGGGAGTTTTTTCGCTGTCGGAAACAGGCTTAGCCATGGCGGAAGGTTTGTTCCCGGCCGGCCCCCACCGAGAGGATTCCCAAAGGAGCACCGACCAGCTTGGACAGGGCCAACAGATACGACCTAGCCTTGGCCGGCAAATCCCGCCAATGGCGCGCCTCGGTAGTAGGTTCACACCAACCTGGAAAAATACGGTACACCGGTCGACACCGTTCCCAAACAGAGGCCTCAACGGGTGGCTCCCGCAAAATTTTCCCTTTGAGACGATACCCTGTGCAGACCGGGATTTTTTCCAAGCCATCCAGCCCGTCGAGATTCGTCATGGCCAACTCGGTCACGCCGTTCAGGCGGACAGCCCGACGAACTAGGACCGCATCGAACCACCCGCACCGCCTGGCCCGACCCGTGGTGGACCCAAATTCACGACCCATGCCATGCAGGAGATGACCCAGCATGCCGTCTTCGGTGATAAACGGCCCGCTCCCCACCCGCGTGGTGTAGGCTTTGAGCACCCCGACTACTTTGCGGATGGCCGTGGGGGGAACCCCGGTTCCGGTGCAGGCGCCTCCCGCCGTGCAGTGCGAACTGGTCACATAAGGATAAGTTCCGTGATCCACGTCGAGAAAAGTCCCCTGCGCCCCCTCGATCAGGACTTTCTTGCCGGACGCCAACACATTGTGGGCCAAAGCCACCCCATCACACAAATAAGGACGCAGAATTTTTGCCGCTTGCTGGATTTCTCGGAGAACGGGGGCTGGGGCAATTTTCTCCCAACCTTGGATCCCGGCGACGGTGTTGTGAATCCGGATCCGATCGCGGATTCGGCGCGAAAGTTCCGAAGCTGACAGGGCCAGCTCCCCAGCCCGTAACCCGACGCGGGCTGCCTTGTCGGCATACGCGGGGCCGATTCCCCTGCCGGTGGTTCCAATTTTTCCCTGGCCTCGTTTTTTTTCCGAACCTTGGTCCACCGCGCGATGATGCGGCAGGACGAGGTGAGCCTGGGAGGCCAGATGAAGCCGGCCGCGTGTACGGATTCCGCGTTCATGCAATCCTTGGATCTCGCCGACCAATCCGGCGGGATCGACCACGGCCCCGCCGGCAATCAGACAAGAGACACCGGAGCGCAGAATTCCGGATGGAACCAAATGGAGGACATATTTGGCTCGCCCAATTTCCACGGTGTGGCCGGCATTATTGCCTCCTTGGGCCCGAAAAACCCAGTCGGCCTCGCCGGCCATGACATCCAGGATTTTTCCCTTCCCCTCATCCCCCCACTGGAGACCAAGGACCACCGTAACGTCGATTTTCAAGCAGGTTTCCGTTGGGGGAAAACGTCTGACTTAATAACCCTGCTGCTGCCCAGCAGAGGAAATCCCGCTGCTGGTGGGGGCCTGATTGAAACCAAGAGGAATCTCCGGAAACGCCTTGAGGGTCAACGTGGCCAAAGCCACAAATTCGGACGGAGACCCCTGATTTTGCCGGTTGGCGACCGACGCCCCCAGAATCCATGCGCCCAAGTCACGGTAAACACCAAAGCTCACTTGCTGAAGAAGATCAGGATTCATGGAGTAAGTCACTCCCGCATTAAAAAACCAACTTTCATTCAGGCGATAATCGGCGCTCCCGTTGAGGATTTGGGTCTGAGTATCCGTCAAAATCTGGTTATTCAAGGCATCGACATAGGCAAAATTTTCAAGGAACGAATACCCCAGACCGAGCTGGAGGGCGGGAATCGCCTGCCAGCGCGTTCCCAAGTTAATGGCGTTGTAACCGTTGCCACTGACTGCCGTGGCGGCCCCCAAGGTTCCCGTCCACCATGGCACTGGCATCACATTGAGCTCATTATAAATTTCAGGAAAGTCGGAGGAGATAGTTTCCGGAACCTGGACTTTGGCGGTGTTCAAGCCGGGCAAATCGGGGCGAATGGGCTGGTAATCTCCATAAATTTTCCAGTTGGCTAACTCATAAGGCTCGCCATCCCGCTTGGTGAGGACCCGGTTCATGATGCCGGGCCGAGCCACCAGGAGCTGATCGATGGAATCAATTGAATTGTACAGGGAAGAATTGAGCGGGGTCGATTGGGTGGAATTCACGCGATTATCGAATCCGGCAAACTCGGTGGGACGAACGTTGGGACGGGGCACATAGGAAAAGTTCACAAAAGGCTCCATCACATGCCGGAGACCATCGATTCCCCAGGCTTTTTCTTTTGCATCGCTCCAAGTGGCGTGGACTTTGGTGGAAATATCGGCGCCAAGATTAACCACATAGCGGAAGAGGGACGTGTCGGAGAGGACGGCGTTGTTCCCGATGTTGGCCCCGGGAGTGTTGGTTTGGGTGTTTTGGACCACATTGCCAGGCGCCAGGTTGTTTCGCGTGTAGACGGTTCCACGGATGCCCGCCTTGGGCGTGAAGTTCAACCAATCGAAATACTGCCGCGGATAAAGCAGTTGGTGGTATGTGTCATACCGGATGGCGGTGTAGTCCGTTTGGTTCGCCACCTGGTTCCACTGGGTTCCCAAGTAACTGACGCTCGACTCTCCCTCATAGGCCAATCCCGGATGGCTATCCGGGTCGCGCAGAAATTCCTCCTTGTCATAAGTGCCAGGAATGAATTGTCGCTTGAATTCGATTTTGGCGGACGGCTTCTGTTGTTGGGTTTGAAAAAGACTGTTGATTTGGGTGCGGGCATTGGCCGTGACGGTGAAATTCGGATCCTGATACATGGCATCGAGGAAAGTGTTGGGCTGTTGGTCCCGGATATAATCATCGGCAAAGAAGTCCTGGGTTACATAGGCATCACTGAGCACATTGACGCGGGAGCGGGAGCTGAGGGAAGGCGTGTCAAATGCTGGAGCGCGGTCCGGATCAGTCCGGTTTCCGCCCTGCATCAAGGTGGTGTTATGGCTGTAGGGAAACCAGTAGCGGCCTCGGGGGGGGAGGGCGTTGGCAGGCCGCTCCTCGGTTCCTTCGTAAATCTGGTATCCCCGATCGTTGATATACCAACCGCGAAGAGAAACTTCGGTCGGCATTTGGCCGGGCTTTAGATCTTTGTCGGGGGTTTTATAGGCAACTTGCGCACCCCCTGCCCAGCCTCTGCGACTAAAATAGTCGAGGTTGATCGTCCCGCGAAGACTTTCCCCCATGGAAAATCGGTAAGCGCCCCGCGCGTAGGTCCCGAGTCGCGAAACGGAACCCGGCGAAATATCCACGGAGGAGTGGGTATCACGCTGATATTGGACCAAGTAGGGAAACCAAAAAAAAGGCACGTCGCCAAAATAGGCAACCGAGTTTTCCACGATCGTTTTGTCGTCGGGATAAAGGCTGACGGATGAGGCTTTGACTTTCCAACCGGGTGTCTCCCGGTTGTCCGTCGAATAGTGGCCGCTGTCGATTTCATAGTGCCCGATTTCCGGCGTGTTGATCGTTTGTCCTTCCACCATCATTTTCCCGTCGAGGAAGCGGAATTTTTCCGAAAGAATCTTTTTGGTGCGAAAGTTGTAGGTCAGAAGGTCGCCGCGGTAGATTTGGTCCATCATGTAAAGACGCACATTCCCCTTCGCGGTGGCTTCTTTCGTGGTGGGATTGAAATGCACCTGATCAGCCATCAACACATCCCCCCCATAGGTTACCGTGACATTGTCTTCCGCGTAATAAATCCCGCCTTCGTACCGGTTCGCACCATCGGAAGTGATCTGCAGGGGAGGCTCAACGGATTCCGGTGTTTCTTTGGTTTGCCCAACCAAAAGCCCAACATCGGCAATCCAAGCTGCCAGGACGAAAAACCAGACACACCATGGGCTTCTTATTTTCACGATATTGCGTAAAAAGTGCTAGCAATCTTATCAGCTTTGCACAGAGAAAACATTCCAAAACAGATACACAAGCGAATTTAGCTTAAATACTTTATTGAAAACTATTTACGACTCCAGTTTAACATCCTCTCGATCGGGGGTTTGGCCTTGGCGATGATTTCGGGGGACAGAACCACCTCGGGTGCAAGATTTTCCAAAGCAGACACTGCCTTTTCCAAAGTGTTCATCTTCATATAACGACACTCCGCACAGGCGCAGTGATCGGTGGGACCAGGGATGAAATTCTTGCCCGGAAGTTCCCGCTTGAGACGATGCAACATCCCCTCCTCCGTCACGACAATAAAGGTCTTCGCCGGATGGGTTTGGCAGAAAGAAACCATTTTTTCCGTGGAGCAAACTTCGTCCGCCAAGGCCCGCACCGACCGGGTGCATTCCGGGTGAGCCACCACCGGGGCCTCCGGATGCTCCTTTCGAACACGATCGATCGATGCGGCGGTAAATTCCATGTGAACGTAGCAGTCCCCGTCCCATAGCCGCATTTTTTTCCCGGTTTTTTGCATCACCCAATCCCCGAGATTACGGTCAGGCAAAAAGAGAATTTCCCGGTCAGGCGGTACCTGGTTCACGATTCTCTCCGCGTTGCCCGAGGTGCAGATCACGTCGCTGAGCGCTTTGACCGCCGCCGTGCAATTGACGTAGGAAACCACGTAAAGCCCCGGATTCTCCTTCAGATAATCCGCTAATTTGTCGGCCGGGCAGGAATCGGCCAGCGAGCAGCCCGCGTTGAGATCTGGCATCAACACTTTTTTTTCCGGATTCACGATTTTGGCGGTCTCCGCCATGAAGTGAACCCCGCAAAAAAGGATGATCTCCCCCTTCGCCTGCTGGGCGGCATAGCTCAGGCCGAGGGAATCGCCGACAAAATCCGCAACCTCCTGAATTTCCCGCCTCTGGTAATTGTGGGCCAAAACCACGGCCTTTCGCTCCATCTTAAGCTGCAGAAACTTTCTTTGCACGGACGTCATACTTCGATGATGGGTGAAAATTCTTATGGGGACAAACTTTGTCCACATTGCAAACTTGTTTTCCAATAATTTCCGTTTCTAGAATAACCGCTTGAAAGCCCGCCCATGGCCTCTGGGGTTTGATCTGCTTTTCTTCACCCTATTTTCAATCCTCTTTTCGGCCCAATCTCAGGAACCTTTAAAACCGGATTTTGGCCTTCCCCTTCTTCCCCCGGACGGCTGGGAAAACACCTCCGCCAAGAGCTGGGCAAAATCCCTGCAATTGCCAATCGAATCCGAGACAAAGTATCAGTCCAGTTACCGCTCTTATTTTCAGAACGGTTTTGCTGTTTTAGGAGCTAAGCCAAAATCCATTGCCCTGACCGCCACCGAGGACCATCCAGACCAATTGACGATCATCTTTGCCAATAAAGGGGACTCAGCCAACGATGCTTTGCGCTCGGATGCCACCGCAAATGCATCCCTGCGAGATATTGTGGATATTAAAAAAACGATCCAATCGGACCATAAAGCACTGGAGGAGGGCATTTCCTCCCTTTTGGGAAAACCGTCTGTCCAAGGCTTTGGCGACACGGGCAAGGCCCGGGAGTTTGCCCAACGCTGGGATCTTGAGGAAACGGCCCTCCTGCTCATTGCGCGACCGGGGGAATATTGCGCCCTCAGGGTTTTATCCGGAAAATCCGCTGACAAAGGCGGAAAGGTTTCCCGGATGACGGATACTGCCTTGCGGGAAAGAATGAGAAATAATGTGACACGCCGAGATAACGGGGATCTGATTATCGAAAACATTCCGATGATCGCACAGGGGCCAAAAGGGTTTTGCGTCCCTGCCACTTATACCCGCGTCCTGCTTTACGCGGGAGTTCCGGCCGACTTGTATCTATTGGCCTTGATGGGAAGAACCGGTGTGGGTGGGGGCACTTCGATTCAGGATATGGAAAATGGGGTCAGAGCGTTGGCCACTAGTTATGGGCGCACGATCAGTTCCGTGCCCTCGTCGCTGGATTTATCAAAACTGGAAAATTTTTTTGAAAAAGGAATTCCCCTTACTTGGGCTATGTTTGTGGACGAGGAAATTGACGGCGATCTAACGGTTCGACTTCGATCACGGACCGGCGCAACTCCGGAATCTTGGTCCAAGACGCTGGAACCCAAAAGGAAAGCCGCCCGTCTCATTAGGAAAAATCCGAAAAACGCCCATGTCTGCCTCTTGATTGGCTGCAACCGGAAAACCGGGGAATTGGCCACTTCCGATTCCTGGGGCCCCCGGTTCGCGGAACGATGGATCACCGTGGAAGAAGCCCGGGCCCTTTCCCAGGGAGATCTTGGAGCAATCGTTCCTTAAACATGGTGATGACAAATCCTTCCGGGTGGTTTAATTGTCCCCCATGGACGAGGCGCATACCGGGTTGGGACTGATCTTTCTGCTATTGGCCTTTGCCGTGTGCGGCGGAATCGTGATCTGGCTGATCGTGTCCGAGGGCATCCGCCATACGCGGACCTCTGGCAGCAATTCCGGTAGTTCAGCCTCTTCGCACTAAGCTACGGCACCAAGTTCACCCGGACGAAACAACTAGGCGCATCCGCCGCTATCGGAACGGTCGCGGTGCTGGTTCCTGAAACATTGGGTGTAAAGACATCCCCCACATTTTGCCAGGAATTGGGATTCAGATGCGTTGCAGTCTGAACTTGGTATCTCTTTCCCGCCACCGACGGCCAGGAAATGGTCAGGCTTGTCCCGCTACGGCTCATCTCCCCCACTCGGAAGGTCGAGGCAGAATTTTTCGGATCTGTTCCCAAAGAATATTCCTGGACGTTAGTAAACCCGTCCCCGTCCGAATCGACTGTCGCCGAAACCCCCGACGTTGTCCCGAAGTACTGCGTCCACCAGTTGTTGGGAATCCCGTCCGTCATGGGATTGTAGACAACATCGGCAGCCGAAAGGGTCGTTACCAAATTGGTTTGGGATTCAGAGAAAGTCATCTCCCCCACATAGAGGTTGCGCTCCAAACCAGCGCCCGCATTGAGGTTGTAAACCGCCAGTTGGCTGATGGCCCCGCTCCCCCCCAGGTTTCCGGTCAGGGAACTGCCCCCAATGTTCATGCTGTAGGTGTTCGAACCCGTCAGGGAGAAGGTGATGAGGAACCCGTTGCCGGCGTAAGACCATAACGTGTCGCGGCTTGTGGTGGAATCGTCCACGTAGTAGTTGTTCGATCCTCCGAGAAAATAGAAATTTAACCGGGCTGATCCGGAGGAGTTGGCCAAGGCCATGCCGACTTTGGCCCCATTATCGATCCAGTTATTGTCGAAGCGAAGCGTGAGGATATCTCCCGATTTCATCGGTTGGGGAAGATTTCGGCTCGCACAGGCCGCCCCTCCCCCGCTGGCGAACACGCCGAATCCATTCGCCGCGCCCACGCTCATGTTGGTGTGGCTGGCATCCGCACGGAAAAATCCCGCCGTGCCGCTGTTGCTAAAACTCCACGCCCCGAAACCGTTTCCGCCCGACGATCCATCATTCCATCCAGACGCATATCCGGAGTTGGTCGCACTGTCCCGCCCGGTCTGGATCGGAGCCTGTGGATAATCCGAGCTGAAATGGATTCGGTTGGTTCCGGTTGCCAGCGATATCACGTTGCTCCACGCCCACCCGGACGAGTTGGTTTGCCCATTGAAGGGAATCGTGCCGGTCAATCCGTTCAACGAATTACTCCAGCGCACCCCGTTGGTCAGCCCCAACCCCGCCTGCCCCCGGTAGGCATAGGCAGGACTGGTGGTGTTCACCGCAAAGCCGGGACTGACCAAACGCAGGGAATAATTGGAGAGGGCGGAAAAATACGTCGTGGCCGAAACCGGAAGGGACGGAGCGGAACTGCCCGCCAAGTTGTCTGCCGTCACCGTGTAGCTGTAGGTCGTGTCGGGCAGACATCCAGTATCCAGGTGACTCGTTCCCGTGAGAGAAGCGATGAGATTGCCGTCCCGGTAAACCGTGTATCCCGATGCGGTGGTAGAGGGACTCCAACTCAACGAAACAGAATTGGTGGCCACTCCTTGGGCTGCCAAATTTGCAGGGATGGTAGGTGGATTCGTGGGCGGCGCATTGGTTGTGGAAAAAGTCCAATTTGCCCCACCGTTGCTGTCCCAAGGGTTGTTACTGCTGTTGAAGCACACCACGATGCTCGAGGCATTGGTGGGCACGGTGTAGGTATATGTCCAAACCGATCCGCTCTTGGTCATGGGCAGGCCAGGAACGGTCGTCCAGTTGGTTCCATTGTATCCATAATGAATGTTGACGGAGGTCGCATTGGAAAGGATCCGCCCCGCAGGGTCATAAGTGATGGTGACCGACTGCCCGGTGATGGGCGGGGTAGGACTCGTGGTGACAGGACCGGTCGTGGTTCCTCCTCCGCCCCCTCCGGTAGTACCCCCGGCATCATCCGCCACAAAGACATGCTGAATATCGGGGGCATCGGTCGCCTCGATGTAGTAGTCGAAGAGATTGTTCCGGAAGTTGGGAAAACTGTTGTTGTCGATCCGGGCGAAATAGTAATCCGCCACCACGGAAGAAATCGCTTGGCTGAAATAGTTGATTTGGGAGTTGTTGGCGGCAGCGTTCAGGGCCGAGGAGGTGGCCGGCAAGCTCCGCTTGGTCATCGGTACGGAAACCCAGGCCCCCACCTCGTTGATGTTCAGCCCCAGGGCCGCCGGGTTGTAAACCTCGTTGACCTTGCTGGCGAGCGGGTTGGCCCCGTCATTGTCCTTGCGGATTTTTAGGACGATGTTGGTGATCCCGGAGACATCGTACGCAAAGGTCCAGACGTAGAATTCCGAGTTCATCTTTTTCAGGAAACTGTTGTTTCCCCCGGGAATGGAATTGAACCAGCCAAAGGTGTAGGCGCCGGGGTTATAAGGAAAACGCTGGGGCTTGAAGACAGTGGGAGGAGTCTGGTCGTTGGTGGCTTTGCGATTGCTGACATAGGTGTTTAACAGCTCGTAGGCACGGCGGGTCGCCAGGGAGGTTTTGATCTCGTCGTCGTTTCCCAATCCGCCGTAGTAGTTGAATCCCGAGTCCAATCCGGCGAGGTAAATGTGCCAGGCCCTCTCGGCCAGATTGGGATTGCTGTAGGTACGGCTGTTTAGGTTGTCGTACGGATCCTGGATTTTCCAGGCCTGCACCGAGCCACCTTCCCCG
>RFWS01000051.1 GCA_009921985.1 bacterium
CCTCGGAATGAAGACAAGGCTGCACACCAAGACCAACCACAACCCGAAGATGGCTATTCTTCGGGAAATCAAGCGCAGCCAGGGCCTCTCCGTGAGCGAACTTTGCCAGCGCGTCGGCCTCTCCTACATGGGAATCAAACAGCACTGCATCGGCCTGGAGAGGGAAGGTTATTTAGATACTTGGCGTCGCCCGAAAGGCATGGGCCGTCCGGAAAAGGCCTACCGCCTGACCGACGGGGCCCGGGAGTTCTTCCCTAGCCGTTATCCCCAGTTCAGCCTGCAGATTTTGGAGGCTGTCAAAGAGAGCTTTGGCTCCTTGGCCCCGGAAAAGATCCTTCTCAACATCTACAAGGCGGAGACGGCACGCTATGACCACAAGCTGGAAAAGCTGGAGGGCGAGGCCCGCTTCCGCGGCTTGGCTCAGCTCCGCGATGAGGACGGCTACATGTCGGAATATAGCTTCGACAACTCCGCCAGGAATCACCGCATCACCGAATTCAATTCCGCCATCCAGGACTGTGTGGATGCTTTTCCGGTGATCAAGGACTACGAGCGCCAGATGTTTGAGAAGGTCCTTCGGACCAAGATCCGCCGTGATGAGGAGCGGGTCGCCGGTCTCTTTCGCTGCACTTTCACCGCAGCCGCGTCTTAGTTTCCCCTTAAACCCTTAGTCCGGAATTCGGCAGGGCGTTTTTGATAAAGACGGCTGCACGTTAGCCGGAAGGGGCCGGCTGGTTCTAGCTCAGAGGAGAGCGCGTTTGATTTACTGGCCGACGCCGAGCTTGGACTCGATCGATTGCCGGGAGTGCTGCGCCCCAACAAACTGGTCCGTCACTTGGCCGTTCTTAAAAATAAAAAAAGCAGGGATGGACTGGATGCCGTATTTCGAGGCCAAGGCCTGTTCCTGATCCACATTCACTTTGCCCACCACAACTTTCCCCGCATGGTCGGTGGCAATTTGTTCCAGTAAAGGGGAAATCATCCGGCAGGGTCCGCACCATTCCGCCCAAAAATCCACCAAGACAGGCACCTTGGACTGCAGGACCGTGCTGTCAAAGTTGGATTGATTCAGGGTGAGAGCGGCATGGCCGGCCATGGGAATTCTCCTATTTCTGCAAAAAGCTCATCAGCACGACGCCGAATGAAATCAAGGAAGCCACGAGGGCCGCAATCGCCAGGGCCGTGCCGGCACTGTCAGTATCCACCACGGTCCGAACCCCGACAGCAGTCGCCATGGCAGGCTTCGCACCCGCAGGAGCTGCTGCCGGTGTTTTGGCAGCACCTACAACCGCGGGAGCCGGGGCGCCGCCAGGCTTGGCCGCGGGAGAGGCTCCGGGCATCGGCGGTTTGGTGGCGGCAGGAAGTGCGACCGTGGCCGTGGGAGTACCGGCAGGTTTGGCTCCTGCGGACGCAGGTCTTGGGGGCAGGGAAATTCGCATGGTTTCCTTACGCAAATCCACCGGAGGTTTAGCCATGCCAGGAATAGCCGGTGCTGTCGCGGCGCCACCAGGCAACGGAGGAGTCGCTGGGACTGAAACCGCTGGTGCCGCTGGAATTGATGGAACCGGGGGTTTGGGTAGAGAAGGGGCTGTTGGCGCCGCGGGCTTCGGCGGCGCCAAACGCATCGTTTCTTTTTTCAGGCCCGGTGGAGGCGTGGAAATCGGCGCGCCGACTGGTTTTGGGATAGCAGCCACTGCCGGACTAGGAGGCTTAGGGAGAGCGGGTATGGCTGGACCACCCGGAGGCTTGGGCGGGGGTGGTGGGGGTGGAATAGTTCCTTCAGCCATCGGGGAATCAAATAAGTAAATTCTTTTTAGGTCAAATCATTTGCTACCAAGGTTATTCACATTAGGGAGTTGTTCCAAAACCTTTGGAAGGCGTCTTTCCACTCCCTGCCCTGGATGGTTCTTCGCCTACGAAGCTCCCTTCGTTTCATATCCTCTTCGAGGTGAAGATGCCTTCGGATGGCTTTTGCCCAATCCAAAACTCCTCCGATAACCACCGCCCCGTCATCCGGATCCCGAAGAAGTTCACTGGGTCCTCCCTGATCGGAAACCAAAACCGGCACGCCAGAGGCCAAGGACTCAATCACGACATTGCCGTAAGTGTCCGTGGTGCTTGGAAACACAAAAAGATCCGCGGAGGCATACGCACGTGAAAGATCCTGTCCGTGCAAGGCGCCGGTGAAGATCCCATGGGGAACTTTTTTTCTTAACTCAGACAGAAAAGGGCCCTCCCCCACAAAAGCAAACGTCACCCCCTCGTCCGCCTCCATCCGCTCCGCCACCTGCGCAAGAAAATCCAGTTCCTTTTCCTTGGAGATGCGCCCGACATACAGAATCACTTTCCCCTGGGCCCCCCGCTTTTTCCAGAAGCCGGTATCCCGAAAAGCCGAATCGAACGCCGCCGTGTCGAGCCCCCTGGGCAAGAGGCTGAGTTTTTCCGGCGACAATCCCCTCTCCGCCCATCGGTCGAAATATTTTTGGGAGTTCACATAGACCCTGTCCATCTGACTGTAAAACCAGTGCATGTAATTCCAGGCGATCCCCTCCATCATGGGGTCGTCGTCGCTTAAGAACCTCGCGTACTGAGGAAAGTCCGTGTGGTAGATGGCGCTCACCCGCAACCCGAGTAATTTCGCCGCCAGTAGGCCGGTCAGCCCCATGGGGCCTGGTGTGCTTAGAATCAGCTCGGTATACCCGCGGCGCGCCACGTGATCGATCACTTCAAGGATCGGCGGAAAGCTGAGTTTTTGAAGTTCATACTCGGGAATGGTGAAAACCCCAACCGGGGAGAAATTCTTTACGCCCTCTTCCGGAGCTAGATCCGGTCGACTCGTTAGGATGGTCAGATCCGCCCCTTGTTTGCGGCCCGCCTCGGCCATGGTGCGAATGGTGCGGGCCACACCGTTCACATCCTCTAAGGTATCCGTCAGCCACCCCTTGCATCGATTTTTCAGCTTCTCCGGACGTTTCCCCGTCAGTCGTTGGGTCACTTCTCCCCATAAGTCCCGATTCGAGCGCAGAGAATGAAAAGAGTAGAGGTACGGTGCTGTCGCCAGCCCCAAGGGAATGACCCCAGCCAAAGGTTCCAGTCCGGCCACCACATCCCCTTTTGCGGCCCGCTCAAGAAAGCGGGTGACGATACGGAATCCGACGTCATTGACTATTTTGGAGGCCAAGCGAAAGCTCCTCCTCTCCGGTTCCTTCTCCTCAGTGAGGACGCGCTGGAGCGCTTTCCTTGTCTCCGGATTGCCGAGGTAGTGAGCCAATTCCTTGCTTAACCCCCCTTCGGGAGCCTTCCAGAACTCCAAAATCTTTCCGCTCGTCACCATTTCGACCGCATAACGCGCCTTTTCCAGAAAACTGACTTCGACCGGGTTTTCCCCGGCCAAAAAACGGTTCACAATCCGCAGAAGAAGCGCGGAACCGCGTGGCGCCTTTTGCCCGACCTTTTCTCGGACAAACTCAAAAAGAATGTGGAACAACCCATTGACGAAACGCGCTGGATCCCCGCCCTCCCCATGCGGCACCCCCCGGCCTTCCATGATCCCCTGTAAAAAGGCCTCCAGATTCCGGGCACCAGCCACCTCAGTCCACACCCGACCTGCGTAGAGCCCGCAATGGTCATTTGATCCGCCCACTCGCCCTTTTTTCCACGGCTCCCGTCCCACGGGCTCCAGGCGGTGCTTCTCGGCCAAGGCACGGATGGTTTCCGGAGTCAGGGCATCGAGGCAGGCCATCAAAACCTCCTGGGCCAGCGGGGACCGCAAGCCGTTGACGGTTTCAAAAACGGGAAACAGAAGCAGGAGTTTCTCAAAATGATCCGTGGTCATCCGACCGTCGACGCTGATCAGGGGGTGGGCCACCGCATGAGCAATCTGCTCACGACGCAGAAAGTCCCCCAGTTCGACGATGTTGGCGCGGAGCTTTTCCATCTCCGCGTACTGCTTTTCGTCCGGATTCCAAACCAGCAGGTGGACCTTGCAGCGGTCTTCCGGAAAATAAGTGGTGATTTCCACGCCCGGAAAAAAACCTTCCCGACCCCTCAATTCCTGGAAGCCTCCTATGGAGTTGTGATCGGTCAGGGTGACAAAGTCGTGTCCCTTCTTCCGCAAGGTTTCGTAAAGTTCGACGGGCTTGGAAAGGCTGTCGGGAACGCCCGCCTTCCGCAGAATCCATTCCGAAGGCCTATCTGAATGCCGGGAATGAAGATGCAGGTCACACTTGGACATGTTCAGCATATGAGACTGAACGATATCCTCGCGCCGACAACTCTTCGAGAAGTCTCCCCACCTGGTCACGGACAAAGGAAACCTCCAGATCGGAAGGGTGCAGACTCAGCCGAACCAGGGGCTGCCCCCCCCAGACCGCTTTCCAGATCGATTGCCAGCGCCGGGCCAGAGATCTGCGCCACGCGGACCGAAGACTGTAAGTTCCCGCCCAGGCCCGATCCCTGTGTCCATCCGCCAGATGGATGACTTCTGTAAGGCAACAGGTGTAGGCAAATCCCTTCCGCCGAAGAAGCAGTTCGAGTAGCGGGGAGTACAGCCAACCCGGAGCCACAAATCCGGCAGCGGCCCACCCCTGACGCCGCCAGAGCGCCAGCGCACGGTCGATCCGTGATTCCGCCTCCTCGTCGGACAAACGAAAAAACTCGGCCTCTTGGTCGGTATAGAGTCGCGTCCAAAACCAGGAGGCGGCGGGCAAACCCACACGGTCGTGGAAGTAGCCATGAATAGCCAGATCATGACCGTCTGCCTGCCATTGCTCCAAGTTCCGCAGGCTTTCCCGACACGACTCCACGGAGGCCCCATGGTGATACTCGGGAATCACCAAAATCGAGGCATGTCCCGGGCAGCGTTTGAGACAAAATTCTAACTGCTCCTGGATCTTGCCGCGACTCCCGGGATGAAAATCATGCAGGGAAAGGAGCAGCTTTCTCTCGCCCCGTCCATGCCGTCGGCCACCGGTCCGATGAAGGTCTTTGCCATAAAGGAGCGGGGATTCCGCCAGATCTTTCACCACCGTGCAGAGATGCACTTGCTCTGGGGAGTGTTTCTCGAATTTCGTGACCCGGGACCGCCCGTTCACCCGAAATCCGTAGCGCGCAAACATCCGCTCCCCTCTCCGGTCCCCGCGGGTAACGATCTGCCCGTAGACGCAGCGTACCCCTTTTTTCCGCATAGCTTCCAAAAAGGTGTCGATCAGACTACGCACCGCCTGGACGCTTTTCGCTTCCGGGACGAGGTTCACGTGAAAGTGGGCGGCGTTCCGCGGTGCCGCCGGAGTCTCCCTTCGCCCACGAAGCAGCAGCCACCAAAGGTATTGGCGTGTGGCCGGCTTGTATCCCCCGAAAAACCCGCGCAGAACTCTGGCCAGCCAAGAGGGCATGTTTTGTAAAAGGTAGCGGTTCCGTTTCCCCGCATCGCTCGAGGCCGTTAGGAAACCTTCCACGGCCCCGTTGGCGCCTTCCAGAACAAAACAATTCTCCGGTTCCGCATCGGTGTAAGGCGCTGTCAAAAAATCCGCGAAAAGCTCCCGGTCCTCAAAGACAGGATCGATGGGTTTACCCAAAAATCCGGTGTCCGCACAAATTCGCCGGACCGCCGGCCGGTCTTCCGGACGGTAGGGCCTGACCCGAAATTCCCCTCTCCTCTCAACCCTTCCGCTCATACACCTCCATCTGGTGGGCAAAGGTTCGTTCCCAGCTAAAACGTTCCGCCACAAAACGCGCCGCCCTTTCCCGGTCGACCCCTCTTAGTTGTCCTGCTTTCCGCATCACGGCATCAGCCAAACCCGCCGAATTCCGGTCGACTGCCCATGACTCCAAGTCGGCTGCCTGCTCGTCCATCGCCCCTCCGCGAAAACCGATGACCGGCAGGCCACAGGCCTGCGCTTCCAATAAAACCAAGCCGAAGGTTTCCCAACGGCCTGGGTGGATCAAAAGATCGGCCGCCCGATACCAGTCGGCCAGCTCCTCGGGTTTTTTGACAAAAGGAACCCTGCGCACTCGGGGATTGTGACGAACAAAAGTCTCCACCAGATCCGTCATCTGCCCATCCCCCACCATCACCCCGGTCCATGGGCCCTTCATCTTTTCCGCCATTCTTATCCAAGAACGCAATAAAAGGGCGGTATCCTTGTCCGGCGAGAATCTTCCCACGTAGAGAAAGACCGGCTCATTGGGTGGTAGCTTGAGACGTCCGCGGATTTCCTGCCGCCGCTGCTCCTCGGGCTTGAAGACGGTGGTGTCGACCCCCAGGGGGAGATGAACCAAACCCTGCAAACCCCAGCCGGAAAGAATCCTCATCAAATGCCGGCTGGCGACAAAGACCCCGCGGCTGTTTTGGGACATGTTGCGCAGGTAATCCCCCGCAACCCGCTCCACCCATCCCCGCGCCCAGGTGCCGGCAAATTTCAGCACCGTCCGGAGCAACGCATCCGGAAAGTGGGAGTGATAAAACATGTAAAAGTCCGACCCCCGGCGGTTGGCCCAGTTCCGGGAGATCATCGCGGCGTGATACGGGTCGCCCGCCTCAACGATGTCCGGATGCTCTTCGTAGAGAATTCGAAGAAGAGCCGGGAGGTCCAGCATCCAGCGGTAACGGGAAGTCCGGTTCACTAAGGGACCGGCGACCGTCCAGAGCTGGGTTCGCCCCCCTTCGACGCGCTCGGTCCGTGCCCCGGGAACGATCATGAGATGGTCATAGGAGGTGTGGTCGCGGATGTATTTCCTTTTGGCCTCCAAATAGGACCGCACTCCCCCGCCCCGGGGGGAATAAATCTGAGTGAGGTCACAGATCTTCATCGAAAGGAATCTTGAGAATGCCTCTCCCGGTGCTAAAGAGGAAGTCTATGAGGCGGAACGATTTTCTCCGGCTTCTGGCCATGGCAGGCGCCGGGCTCGCCGTTCCTGGTCGTGCCCAGAATGGATTTGTGGGAGAGCCAGGGGAGATGGAGGTAAATCCCGCCTTCATCAACTCTGGTCCGGGCTTTGGAAACAAACTGGCCCTCACCTTTGACGACGGCCCCACCCCAGGGGTGACCGAGCGGGTTCTGGAAGAACTCAAACGACGGGAAATGCGTGCCACTTTTTTCCTGATAGGAGCCAAGGTGGATGCTCGACCGGACTTGGCCCGGCGTCTGGTGGAGGAGGGTCATGACGTGGCGAACCATAGCTATACCCATCCTCGGCTCGCGGGCATGAGCGATGCGGCTGTCGACCAGCAGATCTCCCGGACCCAAGAGGCCATTACCCGTGCCACCGGGGTAACCCCCGTCTGGTTCCGACCGCCGTACGGGGCCTTCCGGCGCGAACAGGGTGTCTTAGCCTCCAAATATGGTTTGGGCGTGGCCTACTGGTCCGTGGATCCCAAGGACTGGTCCAAGCCCGGAAGTTCCGCAATCACCCAACGCGTGCTCTCTGCCAGCCAACCGGGCTCGATCATTCTGCTCCATGATCTCCACCCCCAAACCGCCGATGCGGTCCCCGCGATTTTTGACGGCCTCAAGGAGCGCTCGTTCGTCACCGCCCCCTTCCACAGTTTTGTCGGTTCGCCCTAC
>RFWS01000052.1 GCA_009921985.1 bacterium
GCCGAGGTTGGAACCCTTGGATTTCCCACCTCCACTTTCATGGAGGCAGGAACCAACCTGGGATTAAGCGCTGTCGCCATGGCCGAAAGGGCACAACTGACCCAAACGGCGCCGCCATGGATGCGGGTGTTGCGGCCTTGGTGGGTTATCTGGCACCGGATACGGCGTCTTCTGGCAGGAGCCCATCTCCCCTCACATATTTCCTATCAAATTCATTTACCTGACCAAAACAGGAGAAAAGAGTTTCACGCAAAAAAATTGCGGACCACCTGGCCCGGGCGAATGTGGGGATTTTAGGCGGGTGGAGAGTTGTGCGGGGAGTAGCCAGGGAAAGAGGGCGACCAAGTGCCCCGCGTAGGGGATGCAGTCTGAGGCATCGCCATTTCGGGGCTTTCGGATTCTTGGGCCAATGCCTTAATACGTTCGGCCCGATAAAGCACCATCACCACCGGACACACGGCAGTTAAAAAATTTGTATAGTCTCCTCCCAAAGTAAAAAACGAAACCACCAGTGGCCCGATTAGTGCGGTTGCCCACGTTTGGATGGGGGTGATTCGGGCTGGTGGTGTCCTGGCGACACTTTGATAGCATTGAAACAAAAGAGCAAAGCAAAAAAGAAAGAAACAGGCCGTGCCGACAAGTCCAGAGACCAGAAGGGTATGGACAAGGCCCTCGTGCGGCATTCGCTGTTCGATGAACCTGCGTACATCTGCATAGGAATCACCGATCTCGGCCTGACGGGCAGCAATAGCGAGATAAGCGTCGGTGTCTCTCTTCGCCAATTCCGGGTCGTAATGGTAACCCGCACCCAGTAGCGGCTTTTGGTGAAAATACTCCCTGTAAAAAAGCTCCTTCATGCGCCCCCGCCACTCGCTGGATGCATTTGCTTCCCTTTGGGCCTTTAAGTCCCATTCGCCAGGAAGGAAAGAAAGTCCCCGCTGCAGTGCCAAGGGGTAGTTGAAGATTTTTCCCTGGGTAAATGCCACCGCCAAGGCAGCCGCCATGGCCACGGGAAGGATGAGAAAAGCACGCCAGCGCAGATGGGTATAGAGTCCAAAAAAAAGCACCAAAAAATATTTTGCGACAGTGTTCCGGAAGCCGCTGGCGGCACAGAGCAAACCCCCGAAAAATAAAACCGGCAAGGTCCAGAGCCGATCGGGTTGTAACCAGGTTTTGGGCGGAAAATAGCTGAGGGTCACGAGGCCGACGGCCAAGCCGAGCTTGGCCAGAGCTCCGATTCGGGTCACGCCGGCCTCCTGGGCGAAGTTGCCCTGAAGAACAGCACCATATTCCGACAAATTGACCCCACTGTAGAACCTCCAAATGTAAGGGGCCGTGGCGGGAATCAATGTCGTCAAGGCATCCGGAATAATATCCACGAAAGAGCCCAAGAAGTACAAAAAGGGAACTTTTTGAAGATCGGCCCAACGAATTCCGGGGTAGGACGCCAGCAACGGGATGGAAAGAGCGGCGACCAGAACTTGAAAGTACTTTCTGCCCCCCCAACCAGTACCGCCGAGCAGCCGGATACCGATATCGCGCGAATCAATCCAATGAAAGACGAGCACGCCGAGCAAGCCAACCAGAGGAAGCCAGAGAATCGCCGGCCCAAGGCGCCAAGCCACCTCCAAGCCGAAGATCATCTTTAGCACCAAATACGCCATTACAAGCATTACCGTGAGTTCTTGAACGGAAAAATTCAGGGGCAGGAAGTTCAGTTTGCCCTCAATGGGCAGGCATAGAGGGATCAGCCACCAGCACCGATCGCCCAGCCCGTAAATAAAGAGGAGCCCAAGAGCCACCCCGGCCAGTGCGAGCAGCGGGGTTTGATTTCCCAAGATGGTCTCACTGGCGATCCAAGGGGCGGCCACAAAAAAAGCCAAGGTAATCAGGCCGAGACAGACTTTTTGAACCGTGAGATTCTGCACAAAAGCATTTTAAGGCTTTTTCCTCCAAACGCAAAAGCAATCCCGGTGGTGACAGCAGGCGGGAAGATCTTTTAATGTTTGCAAGTGCGAGTCTTGCTGGATCACCCCAACCCCTTTCTCCTGGCCCACGGGGGCCTGCAAATCCAAATTGAACAGACCAAAAAAGCACTTGAGGGGCTTGGAGTAGAAGTTGATTTTCTGCACTGGTGGGATTCGAGGCAAACAACCGACTTGATTCATTTTTTTGGAAGGCCCCACCCGGCCTATATTCAGCAAGCAAAGAAAAAAAATATTCCGGTGATTTTTTCCGATCTTTTGGGTGGATTAAGCTCGCGCCCCCCCATCCTCCGATTCATCCAAAAAGGGATCATATGCATGGCACAGCTTACCATGCCGAAGGAGTTCACCATCCGAATGGGATGGGCCAGCTACCAAACTGCAGCCCGGGTGATCGCCTTAACCCCATGGGAAAAGCACCTCATGCTTGAGTTATTTGGCGCTCACCCAGACAAAGTAGCAGTTGTGCCCAATGGTGTTGAGAGACTCTTTTTTCAGAGGGGTGCCAGAAAAAAACGAAAAAATCACCTCATTGCCACCATGACGATTACGGAGGTTAAGAGGCCGATCGAACTTGTTCGCGCAGCCGTGTTGGCAAAAACAAAGATCCGGATTTTTGGCTTACCGTATCAAAGGGATGGTGCCTATTTCAGGCGATTTTTAGATGAGGTTCGGCAAGCGAGACCTTGGGTGGATTATCTTGGGGGGATCGCGGATCGGAGAAGGTTGGCTGCTGAATACAGGCAGGCGGCCGGTTTTGTTCTTTTGAGTTCTTGGGAGAGCCAAAGCCTTTCGGCGTTAGAGGCTGCGGCTTGTGGATGCCCGCTCTTGCTAAGCGATCTCCCTTGGGCCCGATCCTCGTTCGGAGACAGAGCAAGCTATGCTCCTCTCGCTTCGAGTGAAGTTACGGCTGGTTTTCTCCGGCGCTTTATGGAGGGAATTGAGAACGCTCCCAAGGCAGAAAAGGTGTTGTCTTGGGAAGAGGTTGCAACTTGCTTGATCCAAGTTTATCGAGAGGCGATGACTTGCCGATAAATCTCCACGTGCCGCTGGGCAATCACCTTCGGGTGGTATCTTGCCTGCATGATTTGGTGAGATTCCCGGGGCGGCGGGCAGCCCAGCCGAATCCAGTTGGCGATCGATTTCCGCAGCCCCGGCCAATCCTCGGGCGAAATCACATCGGCATCGGTTGGGCCTGCACAGATTTCCTTGAGCCCCCCGACCCGGGAGGAAAAGACCTTCAGCCCCCGCGCCAAAGCCTCCGCGGCCACCAGGCCAAAGGATTCCTCGGACGGGAAATGCACCAAGGCCGAGGCGGAATCCAGCTCCCGAATCAGTCCCGCTTGATCGAGTGGGCCAACAAAAAAATTCCAATCTGCAGTGGAAGAGTCGCATAAGGCAGAAAGAAAACTCTTTCCGTATGGGTCTTCAGGGCAACGGCCGATCCAACGAACCTTAAATTGGCAACCGTCTAATCGGAGCTTACGGAAGCAGTCCAGCAACTCCTGTTGGCGTTTGCGCGGACTCACGACGCCGATCACAAGGAAAATGGGAATCGACCGTTTGGTGGGATGAGGCCGGGGCTTTTCAAAGAACGCAAGCCCCAGCGGATTGGGCACCAACCAAGTTTTAGGGTTGCGAGATTTGACCAGTGTTTGAGTATAAGCGGAGTTGCAAAAAACTCCGGCGGTCCGGGAAAGGGCAAAGTTTTCCAGCTTCGCGGCCAGCCAATAAAAACTCATGATCCTGGCGCGGAACAGTTGGGCCAACTCAGCCATGTTGCCGTGAATTGTCACAACGTTGGGAAAACCTGAAAAAACAGCCTCGAGGGCACAATCACGCTCCGTTCCTTGCCCATGTACAATATCAGGAACGACCTCATTCAATTTTTTGCGAACGGCACAAATACAGCCGAAGTAACCAGAACGAAGCCATCCCCCCTTACGCACATACAGGCTATGAAACCAAACATTATCGGCCAATTTAGAGGGCGCACGCAACTGCTTTTGAGCACAAGAAATCACGTGCACCTCCAGCCTTGGGTCGTTAAAAAAACCCTCTAGCAGTGCCGTCGGAGCTGTGCCGAAAAAGGGAGCAGGGAGATCGTAGTGCCGGTCGTTTTCACGATTATCGGCCGTCAAAAAAGCAATTTTCATCTCCTATTAAAATCTGAATATTTTTCGATTAAGCGGTCGCCGTAATCTTGCCAGCTGTTCTTGACGGCGCCTTTCGCAAAAGCGGCTTTGCCCATCGCCTGATTGAGTGCTTGGTCGGTACCCAACCGAATCATGGCCTCAGCAATCTGCTGCGGGTTCTGGCCATGAACAATTAAACCCTCTTTGCCATGCTCCACTAAAGTGGTTGCGCCTCCCTCGTGCGTGCCGATAACCGGTAAGCCGGCAGCCAAAGCCTCGATCTGAGCTCGGGCGATACCCTCTTCCTGCGAGGGGAAAACAAATGCCGAACATGTCTGCAGGAGGGAAGCAAGCTCGGCATGTTCAAGATGTGGAATATGCCGAAATGTTTTTTCCCATCTTAGGCGCTCGATTCTAAAATCAGATTTATATTGGCCAACACAAATAAGCTCTGCTTCTGGCAACCTCCTTTTCACTAATTCAAAAGCACGAAAAAGATATTGGTGCCCTTTCCTCAGGCAGATGGTTCCAACACAAATGTATCTGGGTTTGGCAGGAACCATGAGCCGAGGCTTAAAAACAGATGTATCCACACCCATCGGATTGATGAAAATCTTCGATTCAGGAACGCCGTTCCAGAGCATTGATTCCCTGCAGAAAGCCGATTGGACAATAATTAGATCCGCCATGGCTATCTCGCGATGCATGCGGGCGAACATCCATTGGGGAATGGGAACCCTCTCGTCCGGGCACCACAAATCGCATTCCCTTTGCCAGAATCCGTAATAGGTAAGGGGATGGCTATTGGGGCAGTCCACCACTTTCAGGGCTCCCGCAGCCGCACTTTTTTGAAAAAGCTCAGTTCCATAACCGATAATCGCCTGGACCACATTGCAGGGTGGCCAAGGCTGCGAAATGACCCAACTGCGCCAGAAGGGAAAAAACGCATAAAAAAGCCGCTCCTGCCAAATTTGGGGGGCAAGGTGATAAAAAGGCTTCATAGCCAGATGAAAAGGCCAGCATCTTCGAAATAATTTATTCGAAACAGCGGTTCTATTTTTTTCGGAAAGCCACAAGCCGACGAGGGCTTTTCGATTTTCAAAGGCTTTGGCCGTATGGGGCAGCCACCAGCTTCCGCAGGTTGCCAAAAGAACTTTAAGAGGTGTCTTCAAGGCCTTTTTAACCAGACCTCTTGAAAAAAGGCCTTCAGTCGAACAGCCGTGGAGGGAATTGAAAAATTCCCCACGGCTGTCGGTGCTGTTTGAGGCCTGAGGAATCGAGCCCGATCGGCCATGATAGCGGCTAAAGCCCGGGGGTTCTCTTCTGATAAATAGATGCAATCCTCGCCCAAGAGATCCTTGACCCCGCTCGCTTCGGTGGAAATTACTTCCAACCCGGCAGACAAGTAAGAAAAAATCTTTGAGGGAAAAGTAACCGTTGAAATGGGGTCTGACCCGAGCTGGAGATTCAGTCCAACATGGCAGCGGCCAAGCAGTCGGGCGTGATCCTCTGCTGAAATCACGCCGTGAAAAAATAGCTTTCCAGAAAAGCGGCAGTCCTGTGCCATGCTTTGCCAAGTATCTGCGAAAGGACCGGATCCGGTAATGTCCAGTCGCCACCCTTCTTTCGGCAGGTAGGGGAGGGCCTGAATAAGGAGATTCATGCCCCTGGGTTCATCAAGTGAGCCAGCATAAATAAAGTGCACTTTGGGCAAAGGATGTTCCGGCCTGTTTATTTTTGCGCCGGGCTTGTAGAAGCCCGGGATAGTGACTTTCGGAATCCTCGCAGGCAGACGTTCTCCTAGACACGGATGGGCTAAAATGGCCCCCTGAATAAGGGCCCTGCCGAGTTCCTCGGCAGGGCCGCTGATTAGGCGTGGCCAACCGCGGTCGGTCAGGTGTTTGCCATCCTCATAATCCAAAAGAATCGAGCAGCCATAAAGAAGACGGCAAAGCCAAGCCGCGAGCACATAAATCAGTTCAAAATTATCCATCATGAGGACATCTCCTTTGCGAACGTGTCGGGCCACATGCAAGGCATACATGACCCAGGAAAAAGGAATCCGCAACTTGGGCAGATCCCAATTGGCGCAAAAATGCTGGGGGAATCGGTCAAAGCGGGTATCGACAAGCGGCAACCAGCGACCATGCCGGCGGACGGAGGCCCGCGGTGGAGAACTAAGAATCACCAGCTCCCATCCCAACGCAAGCTGGATGGCCGTGAACAGATCCCGGCGCTTCGGGGAGCTGAGGCACGGGGGAATCTCCTCGCCGCGAGCTTTTTGATAGTTCTCATCGTAAACATTCGAAAGGATCACGAAGCGGTGGGGGGCACTCATGGGAACCGGCTTGCCACAGGCATCAAATTTTTTACTCTGGGCATTCGATTCAGAAAAGAGAGGACTTTTGGAAGATCGCCAACCCATTTCCACCCTTTGCACAGGCCTGCTCCGTTTTTGTAAAAAAGCGGCCTTTTTCGTGCCGGGGGTGCGTCCCCGGGCGAGGGCGCTTAAGGAGAAATGGCAAAAGGATCCATTGGGAATCGCCCTCTATCAAAAAATATTTGAGCGGGGCAAACTTATCCTCCCCCAGATTGCGGCCGAGGATCTTTCCGGATCCGCCGGCTCCGTGGTTTTTCCTGCCTGCCATCCGCTTTACGCCGGCGAAGACACGCCCTTGGATGATCTTCTTTTCCTGCTCCACTTTGCCAAGGCCCGTAACGCCCAAAGAATTCTCGAGGTCGGCACCTATCGGTCACGAACCACCCTGGCCTTTCACCTGAATTGTCCACATGCGGCGGTGGTCAGCTATGACATCGTCACCCGGCCCTCACCTTATCGGGACATCGCCAACCGCCAGGCAGCCATTCAATTTCGCTTGAAGCCATTCTCAACGGCTTCGGCCGAGCTTCTCCGGGAACCCAAGTTTGATCTCATCTTCATCGACGGTTCGCACAAGAAAGAGGATGTTTTGAGTGACTCTCGTCTGGCGATGCAGATTGTGGCCAAAGACGGCGCGATCATTTGGCACGATTACCGCATCCGGGATTACCGTACTGACACCTTGGAGGTTCCGGAGGCTCTTCGGGAGTTGGCCCCAGCCAAGCCGGTTTTTTGGGTCAGGGGCACGACTTGCGCGATCTACCGCGAGATTTGAGGTTGGGGAAAAACCGAAACCAAGTTGTGGCCCCCTGGCCGCCAGCCGTTCCTTAGGCAGTAGTCGAAACCACTTTTTTCCAGGCTGGAGAATAGACAAAAAGGAGCGGCACGATCTGACCCAGGATCAGGGCAA
>RFWS01000053.1 GCA_009921985.1 bacterium
ACCGTCTACTTCTGCTCCTGTGGGCAAACCAAGAATCCGCCATATTGCGACGGCTCCCACAAGGGATCAGGCAAAACCCCACATGCGGTGAAGGTCGAAAAAGACGGGCCCGTTTGGGCCTGCGGTTGCGACAAATCTAAAAATCTCCCCTTCTGCGATGGCTCGCACAAGGGCTGAGCTTCGCTCAGCCCGATGAAGGGGCAGGATGAGGATTCAGAAAACCTGATCGCGCGCGCCTGACCGCCCGAAGGGCTCTTCATCTTTCCAACTAATCCACGCTGATTCCGTCTGCGGAATTAGCGTGTGCCCATCCCGACCCCCTGCACCGTCTGGAACAACTTCCCTTCTGTTTTGATGGAAGGCGCAATGATGATTTCCGTCTCTTGAAACTCCCGGATGGATTTCGCCCCCACATTCCCCATACAGGTCACGACCGCTCCCACCAAATTTTGGGATCCGTCATCCAGGGTGGCCGGTCCAAAGAGAATCTGGCGCAAACTGCCGGTAATACCGACCTTGATCCGGGTTCCCCTGGGCAAGTTGGCGTGGGGCGTGGCCATGCCCCAATGATTCCCCTGCCCCGGCGCCTCCTCACAGCGGGCAAAGGCGCTTCCGATCATCACCGCATCCGCCCCGCACGCGAACGCCTTGCAGATGTCGCCACCCTTGTTCATGCCACCGTCCGTGATGATGGGCACATAGCGCCCGGTTTTTTTGTGATGGGCGTCCCGTGCCGCCGCACAGTCCACGGTCGCGGTCACTTGCGGCACGCCTAACCCCAACACCCCCCGGGTGGTACAGGCCGCGCCCGGCCCCACTCCCACCAGAAGACCCGAAATTCCTGCCTCCATGAGCTCCAGGCTCACCCCATAGGTGACGGTATTGCCCACCACCACCGGAATTTTCATCGTTTTGCAAAACTTCGCCAGATCCAGGGACTTGTACTCCGAGGAAATATGCCGGACGGTCGAGACGGTCGACTGCACCACAAAAATGTCCGCCCCGGCTCTCTGCGCAATCGCCCCATACTTCTCCGCCTTCTGGGGAATGGAGGAAACGGCCGCCACAATGCCTGCCTTTTTCATTTCCTTAATGCGTTTCGCAATCAGCTCCTCCCGGATCGGAGGGATATACATCTTCTGGATCAAATGGGTGCTCGTCTCCTTGTCCGCCTTGGCGATCTGCGACAGCACGTCCGAGGGGTTCTCGTACCGCGTCTGCACACCCTCCAGATTCAGCACAGCCAACCCCCCCATCTTGCCCATCGCCACCGCAAACTTCACATCCACCACCCCGTCCATGGCCGAGGCGAGAATCGGAACTTTAAAGGTGTGTTTTCCGATGGAGAACTCCGTGTTGACCTCGTTCGGGTTGACCGTCACGTCCCCAGGCACAAGGGCGATTTCGTCAAATCCATAGGTGACCCGCGCTTTTCGGTTTCTTCCGATCCACATGCCCATGGCTTAGCTCCTTTCAGACATGGAGTTCTCCACGAGGTGCCGGGCGCCGCAACGGCGACAGCGCAGGCTGCGCCAGGCATGTTCCCGCGGGTTTTTGGCTCCACAATGCGGACAGAGAACGGTCTCCCGAAATCTGCGAAAAATTCGTGAAGCTTGCCATCCTCCAACCATCCACAAAACAAAAACGATGCCAAGAAAAAGGCAGAGGTAGCCGAGAAGAAGTTGTGAAGGAGTCAGACTCACGATTTACCGTTTCCGGAGGCCTCCACCGCCCACAGTACCCGCACCCGTCCCCACTGGACCGATTGCCCGGGGGTCGGCTCAAAACGGAACGCCCGCAGCAGACTCGAGGCCTCCCGGTCCACCGCCGGATCCCCACTGGTCCCTTCAAGAAAAAGAAAGCGGACCGCACCGTCCTCATCCACACCGATCCGCGCTGCCGTTGGGCCGAGGGCACTGGCGGTCTTCATCGTCGGCAAAGGGAGACCGGCCAGAACCTTCCGGTTTTTCAGTTCCCCACCGACCTCCCACCAGGTTTCCAACACCGGCCTTCCCTTGGCGGGACCGACCTTGGGCAAAAAGTTGCCCCGAAACTGCCCCAGCGCCGTCTGCGCACGTACGGCCAAGGGGGCGTCGGTTCCGATTTGGTCAGGTCGGTAAGGTGCGGCGGCCAAAAGCGGTGGGGTCGCCCAAAAGTTTTTTTGCCAAGGGAGCATCACGGGCTCTGCCAACCGCAGCGGAGCTGAACCGGGGAACACGATAGCCGAGGGTTCGAAAATTTCAGCGTAGCCGCCCGGCAGGTCCGCCTCGGGTACCCTGACCACCCTTCCAGGGCTGGGCGGAGGGATAGGATCAAATTCCCCCGGATCCCGAAAAAAGGAAAATGCCAGGGCGTGGGCCCCCAACGAAAGCAGGAGAAATCCCGCGAGGCGGCGGCGTGGATGGCTCCAAACGCCGGGTCCTCCAGGCCTCATTTTTCCATACCTTCGGATTTGGAGGCCAACACCGCGGACAGTCCGTTCTGCACCACGGTGTCGAGGATTTGCGCCACGACCCCGTGCCGCAGATCCCGGTCCGCCCGGATTACCACCGCGGCCCGGGGCTCTGCCTTGGCGATTCGTGCCAATTCCAGCCGTAGTTTGGCCAAATCCGTCACCCGGTCGTTGAAAAAAATCTGCGGCTTTAAGCCGGCTGTCGCCGTGATCACGTAACGCGTGTCGGTGACGCCACCCTTGGACTGAAGCGACGACGGCGGATCAATCACGATTCCGGGTTGAAAGACAAAACTGGACGTCAGGAGAAAAAAAATCAGCAATAACAGGATCACATCCACCAGCGGGGCCACATCGAGCGGCCCCCGCAGAACCCGGACCGAGGTGCGTACTTTCACGCCGACGGCTTTTCCGCCCGCGGTTCCGTCGTCACCGGGGTGACCACCGTGGTCGACCGAACCCGCCCTCCCTCCTTCAGGATCTGCACCATTTCGATACCGGCCCGCTCCATGTCCTGCACCGCCCCGTTCATCCGTGAAACCAGGTAGTTGTAGGCCACGTAGGTCGGGATTGCCACCACAAGGCCTCCCGCCGTGGTCAAAAGAGCCTCCCAGATTCCGCCAGCCAACTCCCCCACCGGCACCGTTCCCCGCGCCAGGTTCACGGTTTGAAACACCCGGATCATCCCCGTCACCGTCCCCAATAATCCCAACAGGGGTGCGACGTAACCCACCGTGGCGAGGATCGAGAGATTCTTCTCCAACCGCGGCACCTGCAGTTGCGCCACTTCTTGCAAGGCCTCCCGAAGGTCGCCCAAGGCCAAATCCCGCTTCAGCAACGCCGCCTGGACCACCCGCACGGCAGGGCCATGCGCCTCGTCACAGCGCTCCAACGCCTCCGTAAAACGCTTCTCCTTCAAAAGAGCGCTGATGCCGTCCAGGAAAAAATCCAACGGCACGCCCATGCGCCGGTACTCCAGCATCCTTTCCGCAAACACCGCCACCGCCACGATGCTCGCCCCCAAAATGACCCACATGATGGGGCCACCCAACCGCATCAACTCAAAAAGGGTCGAAGGCATGGTTCTTTTCTATCTCTTTCCGGATCCGGAGGCGATCCTACGGGCAATCTCTCCGGCCATTTCCCGCGTTCCTTGGGATTTCTCCCCGGGGGATGCGATGTCAGCCGTCCGCCACCCCTCCCGGATGGCCCCTGCCACCGCCGCCCGGATGGATTCCGCCGCCGCCCTTTGCCCAAAACTCATGTCCAGCATCAGCGCCAGCGAGAGAATCTGGGCAATCGGGTTGGCGATGCCCTTGCCGGCAATATCCGGAGCCGATCCCCCCGAAGGTTCATACAGGCCGAATCGGCCCTGCCCGAGGGAGGCGCTCGGCAACATTCCCAGGGATCCCGCCACCGCCGCCGCCTCATCACTGAGGATGTCCCCGAAAAGGTTTTCGCACAGCAGGACGTCGAACCGACCCGGATCCCGCACCAGCTGCATTGCCGCGTTATCCACATAGATAAAATCCAGCGAGATGCCCGGATATTTCGCCGCCAAGGCCTTTACCGTCTTTCGCCAAAGCAGGCTGCTTTCCAGCACATTGGCCTTGTCCACCAGCGTCACCCGTTTTTTTCTTTCCTCCGCCGCTCGGAAGGCCACCTCGGTCACCCGCTCGATCTCATGGGTCTCATACGCCATGGTGTCCACCGCGCGCTCCCCCGATCCCTTCTTCACCGTCTCCTTCGGCTGGCCAAAATAGAGCCCGCCCGTCAACTCCCGCACGATCAAAACGTCAAACCCTCCCGCCACCCGTTCCGGCCGCAAGGGCGAGCACCCGGTCAATTCCGGATACAGCACCGCTGGTCGCAAATTCGCAAACAGGCCGAAAATTTTTCTAAGAGGCAACAAGGCGGCCCGTTCGGGCTGTTCATTCGGAGGCAGGGACTCCCATTTGGGCCCGCCCACGCTGCCGAACAACACGGCCGTCGAGGATTTGCATAGCTCCACCGTTTCGTCCGGCAGGGCCTTCCCTTTGGCGTCGATCGCCGCTCCACCCACCAAACCCTTTTTCCACTCCAATTTGAATCCATGGGAGGTCTCAACCGCTTCCGCCACCCGCAGGGTTGCCTCCATCACCTCCGGACCGATTCCATCCCCGGATAATACCGCAACCTTGCCTTTCGCCTCTGCCATCCATCATTGCTAAATCGTTGACGCCGCCGACTCAAGCATTCGACACCCCAAAAAGCCCTTCCTATCCTTCTCTCATGCCCTTGTCCCCTGTTGAATCCAGGATCCACGCCGCCCTGTGCGATTATCTGGATGCCGTCAACCAAGGGAAGGCGGGATCTCCGGATCCCGCCTGGACCGAAAGGTTGAAGTCCTCCGGCCAAACTCTCGATTCCCTTTCCGCCGAGCTCTCCCCCCAACTCAATCCCCAACTATCCCACTTCCTTGAATCCAAAAGTTATCGGAAAGCTCACGACTACCTGTCAGCCCTTGCCTCGTCAGGACTGGCCAACTTCCCTGCCCCCCGCCAAGCTTGTTCCAGGTGAGCACGGAAACCCGTTACTACTACGTCGACCCACAAAACCAGGCAGCCGGGCCGGTTCCCTTCTCCGGCCTTCTCGCCCTTAAAGCCGCCGGCACCATCACGGACGCCACCTTGGTCGTCATCGAGGGGGGCACCGAGTGGACCGCGTTTTCGACTTTAAAGCCTGCTTCTGCTCCCGCCGCCGCTTCCTCTTCCTCCCCTTCACCCAGCGCCGGGCAAACTTCCCCCTCTTTCTCTTCTGCCACAATGGATGAGCCAACTTGGGCATCCCAGCTGTCCCAAAAAATCGATCTTCTCACAGCCGCCATGGATAAACTAGCGGCTGTTCTTGAGAAGACCCGCTCGGCATCAACCACTCCCGTGATCGCTCCTGCCACGGCGGCCTTGCACGCGGAAAAGGTTAATCTCAATCAAACTCCGAAACCCGGCATCGCTGCCCTCAATCCTGCTCTTGCGGCGGCGGTTCCCCGCCCCGGTGTGAGCAGCCCCCTTGCCCCTCTCGCCGTTCCCGCCAATGCCCAAAAATCCTCCCTGCCCTTGCCCGCTCTCGGCAAAACCCCCGGCCCCGCTCCCACCGCCACGCCCACGGACCCAACCGGCAAGGGCAACATCTTCTCCAAATTCCTTAAAAAATAACGCAAGCGTCCTGACCCTGGTGTTTCGAAAAACCAGTCCGGCAGGGCGACCCTTCCGACAAATCGCCCTGCCGGATTATCCTTTAGCCTTTCTTCGTCTGTCCTGCCTCCTTTTCGGTCTTGTGTGCGGCTTTGGCCGCCTCCCGCTCCTGTGAATTGAGCCGGCCATCTCCATCCTTGTCGAACTTTGCGATCATCTCCTTCCGCTTCGCCTCCATCGCGGTCCGACGGGCGGCCTTCTCGCCCTCACTCAGCTTGCCGTCCCCATCCTTGTCGTACTGGCCCTGCAACCTTTTAAATGCATCCTTGCGGGCTGCCTCTTTGACCGCCGTCTCCTGGGCGTCCAATTTGCCGTCCTGATTGGCGTCGAAACGCTTTTCCCATCGGTTCATGGTGCCGTCCTCCTGACATTTTTGCGCCAGCAGACGGGGATTCAGGTTGAATAACGAAATGGCGAGCAGACCCAAGGTCACCCCGCCCCGGTAATTTCTGATGTTTGTCTTCATAGAGGATATAACTTCGGAAAATAAAAAAGGATGCGGTTTTTTTAACTTTTTTATTTTTTCCTCTTTCCCCCCGCCCCGTTCTGCATTCCGCTCGCCCAGGTCTGACCCCGATCTTGTTAGCACGTAATTTTTCTGATCTTCATCTTGATCCAAATCCAAGAATGCGTTCTTTCTCGTTGCGGCTCAGTAACTTAAACAAGGCTTCTTTCCTCATGGCTGCACTTCGGTCTTTTGCTCGCCACTTTCTAATCAGTCGTACCGGCAACCGGCTCCGGGTGTATTTTCCCCCCTTGCCCGATTGATGGGATTTCAGCCTCTTGGCCAAATCATTCGTCCATCCCGTGTAATACGATCCATCCCCGCACTCCAACACATAGACCCAGCACGCTCTGCGTCTCTTCATCCTCACGCCAATTTTAATTCAAATCCGCCTTCCAATTCCCTCTTCCCTTTTTGATTACGGCCCTCCTCCGCTTTCCTGCCGCCATTTCCATTTTGGTAAGCCGACTCCTCTTGGCCTTCCGGCTCCGCTCTTTCGACCGCTCCGCCTCCGCCCGCATTCTCGCCCTTCTCTCCCGCAACGCCAATGCCTCCACCAATCTCTCCCTTGCTCTCAAGCGGTTCGCCTCCCTCGTCCTCTCCTCCTGCGCCACCACCCGGATCCCCGTCGGCACATGCCGCAACACCACCCTCGTCTCCACCTTCTGCACATTCTGCCCGCCCCGCCCCCCGGCTCTCGAAAACTCCTCGACCAAATCCTTTTCTTCAACCTTCAAAGGGCCGTCCTCCGAATTGAGATTTCTCGTTCACGATTACGTTTACCTTTACGAAACCGGGCCGTCCTCCGAATTGAGATTTCTCGTTCACGATTACGTTTACCTTTACGAAACCTGGTATCCTAAAAACCCATCCGTAAACGTAAACCTAAACGTAAGCGAATAAATCTAAGCCCGCGGCTGGTTTGGAGCCTTATTTTGTCTCGATCAAACTTGCTTAATCTTAATCCAAGAGAACCTACGCGCGCCCCGCCTGCTCCTTATCACTTTCCGCCACCAACCCCCTATTCCCTATTTTCTAACTTCTATCTCCTACCGAAGTCATGGCCTTGGATTTTTTTTTGTTTTTAGTCGAAAGGTCAGAATCGACGCCACGAATAGGCATGCCGCCCCGAACAAAACCGCACTCATGCGGTTGAC
>RFWS01000054.1 GCA_009921985.1 bacterium
GCGAGCCAGATGCGGGTGTATCTTCCGAAGGGGATGCCTGAGCCGAGCGAGGGGGCAAAGTTCCAGGAGGCCCTGGAGGGCTGGATTCGGCGGCTGACGGCGATGACGAAAGGCAAGGCGTTCGTCCTGTTCACCAGCCGGGCGATGTTGAGGAGGACAGCGGAGGGCATGGCGGGGTGGTTTGAAGAGCAGGGCTGGAAGCTGTTGGTGCAGGACCGGGGAAATTCACGGACGCGGTTGCTGCAGGAGTTTAAAGAGGACCTGCACAGTGTCCTCTTTGGGACGGACAGCTTCTGGCAGGGGGTGGACGTGCCAGGGGAGTCGCTCTCCAACGTGATTTTGACGCGGTTGCCTTTCGCGGTGCCCGACGAGCCGTTGCTGGAGGCGAGGTGTGAGCGGATTCGGGAGAAGGGTGGGGAGCCGTTCCGGGATCTGCAGTTGCCGGAGGCCGTGTTAAAGTTTCGGCAGGGAGTGGGGCGCTTGATCCGGAGCCGGGAGGACCGGGGTCAGATCGCGGTGCTGGATGGCAGGATTTTGACCAAGAGCTACGGCAAGGCCTTTTTACAAATGTTGCCGGAGTGTGAAGTGAGTATCCTAGATAAAGACCAAGATTAAGAAAAACCCGTGAACGTAAAGGTAAGCGTAAAAGACAATTTTTTTGCCCCGTGGGTTAGCCGAAGAGGCCTTTTTTCTTTGGTTTAACCTGGCCCACCCGTTCCGGATCCCGGGCATGGGCGAGAGCTTCCTCTTGGCTGAGGTGACCCGACTCCAAGAGACCGGCGAGAGAGGCGTCCAGCGTGACCATACCGTCCTTGCCGCCGATTTCCATCAGGCCGACAAGATGCTCCATCTGGCCCCGGCGAATGCAGGCGCGAATGGCTGAATTATTGACGAGAATTTCCGAGGCGAGGACCCGGGAACTGCCATCGGGGGTCGGAAGCAACCGCTGGGAGATAATGGCAAGGAGAGCGTTGGCAAGCTGGGCACGCATCTGGGGGAGCATTTCAGCGCCGAACATCTCGAGAATGCGGTCGATGGCCTTGGGGGGGTCGGCGGCGTGAAAGGTGGCGAGGACCAAGTGTCCGGTTTCCGCGGCCTGCAGGGCGATTTCGACGGATTCCTGGTCACGAAGCTCGGTCACGGCGATGACATCGGGATCCTGCCGGAGGGCGTGACGGAGCCCGGAGGCGAAGGATTTGGTGTCGGTGCCGACCTCGCGCTGCTTGATCAGACCGAGCCCCGGGGGAAAAACGAACTCAATGGGTTCTTCAAGAACCACGACAACGCCGCTGCGGTGCTGGTTGATGTGTTCCAGCATGGCGCCGAGGGTGGTGGATTTTCCCGACCCGGTGGCTCCGGTGATCAGAATGAGGCCCTCATGGTGGTCGCAGAGGCGGGCCACGGTGGGGTGATGGCCCAGTTTTTCGAGGGATGGAATGAGGGGAGAGATAAAGCGGTAGGCGGCCTCCACCGCACCTTTGGAGAAATGGACGTTGCCGCGGATCCGGCCTATGGATTCAATTTCCGCGGAGAAATCCAGGTCCAATTCGGCTTCCAGTTTGGCCCGCTGGGTTTCCGTGAGCATGCTCAGGGAGAGATCACGGACGGTATCCGAGTCGAGCGGGGGTAGTGCCAAGGGCGAAAGGTTGCCCTGCACGCGGATATTGGGGGGTTGCCCGAGGGAGAGATGAAGATCAGAAGCGCCCGCCTGTTTGGCCAAGGCGAGGACCTGAAGAATATCAGGGTATTCGGATCCCTCGCTCATCGGGAGGCCCCTTTGGACTGAAAGCCGCTGTTGATCCCGCGCATGAGGCGGCGGAATTCGTCCGCATTCGGGGCGGCGGAGAGGGCGTCGGCTTCGGCGAGGCGGCCCTCCTTGACGGCGGCCACCAGGTTGACGGTCATGGACCGGTTTTCGGGGTTGGAGCCGCGGTTCAGGAAATCAACAAGCTCGGTGCCGCCGCCTTGGCGGATCCAATTGCGGGTGGCGGCTTGATTTTCGAAATGCTCCGCCACCAAACAGAGTTTCTTTTGGGTGCCCCGGACGAGCATCTGGGTAAAGATGCCCACGAGTTGGGCGGCCAAAAGCGCGGAGGCATCGTCGCGCTCATCGGCGGGAAAGATGCGGGAGAGGCGTTCCACCGTCTCCGTGGCGGAGGAACTGTGCAGGGAGGCGAGGACAAGATGCCCGGTTTCGGCGGCCTGGAGCGCCGTGGTGGCGGAAAGGGCGTCGCGGATCTCACCGAGCATGATGACATCAGGGGTCTGGCGAAGGGCACGGCGAAGACCCTCGGCGAAGGAGGGGGTATCGGATCCAACCTCGCGCTGGGTAAAGTGGGAGAGCCCGTCCGTGAAAAGGTACTCGACCGGATCCTCGATGGTGACGATATGGAGGGGAAAGTTCTGGTTCAGCCAATCCAAGCAGGCAGCCATGGTGGTGGATTTGCCGGTACCGGTGGCACCGGTGACGAGAATCAGGCCGGAGGGGCGCTGGAGCCATTTTTGCATGAGTTCCACAGGAAGACCGAGATCCTCCATGGTGGGAATCCGGGTCTCGATTCGGCGCAGAACGGCGCCCCGCAGTCCCAGTTGGCGGTGTAGATTGACGCGAAAGCGCACGTTGTCCTCGGTGACATAACTGGCATCGTGATCCTGGGTTTCGGGGGTGCCTCCACAACGGGCCCAAAGATATTCGATCCAGGCTGGCTCCAAGGGGGGGGTCTCCATGGCCCGGAGAACTTCGCCTAAACGGATGAAAGGAACGGAGTTTTCCCGAAGAAGAAGGTCGGCTCCGCCCAGCTCCCGGCAAGCCCGGCAGAGATTCTCGATCAGATTCACCGCCCCCAGAATGGCAGAAAAGGGGGGCGAACCAAGAGTGACAAAAGGAAGAAATCCCGAGAAAAGGTTTGAAGCGGAGTTCGATAATCCCTTAAAAAAGCCTATGCATCCGTGGGGTTGGGTCCTTCTTGCTGCTTTTTCGTCAGGGTTTTTACGCGCGGAGGTGCCGATGGATATGGATTCCCCTTTTCCCAAAACGGCCTTGTTGCAGGACAAGACCGGGAAAAAAGAAGAAAGGGATATCCAGAGCGCCAAGCTTACGGGGGACAAAGTGGAGCTTCGTTATCCCGGGGGTGGGGTCGGGGTGTTTCCCCGGGGGGAAATTATGGCCATTTTTCCCCGCTTACCAAACCCCGGGCAAGAGGCCTCTCTTGAGCAGATTGACCGGGCTCTCCGCTTTCTCGAGGGTCTGACGGAAGAGTTTCAGGGACGCCCTGAGGTTTCGGCGGATACACTCCAGCGTTGGCGGGAATTGAGGAAACCGGCGGAGGAGGCCTTGGAACGGAAAAGACGGGCAGACCAGCAGGCCCTTGAGACAAGAAAAAGCGAGGAGGCAGCCTTAGTCAAAGCCTGGATGTCGGAGGCATCGGAGATCTCCCGTCCGAGGAGCGAGGCGGAATTGGACAAACTGAAACAGGCGGGGGAAAAGTTTCTGACCGCCGGCGTCGGCAACGAAAACAAAATCAGGGATCTTCTTTTTGCCCTTTCGCAAGTTTCCGGAAAAGAAAAAGGAGAGCCCCTGCCGGAGTTGTCCAAATTGGACGAGATCCAAGCCACGGTGGCTCCGGACGACCTTTTGGTCTGGCTTGCCACGGGCATTTTTCTTGTCTCCCTTTTTGGGCTATTGGCGGCGACGAGTTTTGTGACCACGGGTTTGACCCGCTTGCGGGAGGGGGCCCTGCTTGGCGGATTTCTCTACGGCGGGGTTGGACTGGGCATTTTCTACGGGCTTTTCTTGGTCTGGTGGTCTCAGTCACCACAAGGGGTTGCATGGGAAAGTGAGGCTTCCCCCCAATTCAAACAAATGGCTTTGTTTGCCAAAAATCGGGTGAAACCCGTGTATTTCTTTCCGGAACAGGAGTTTGAGCTGACTCCCAGGGAATTTGTGACCGGATTAATGGCTACCCTACGTCCCCATCCCGAAAAGACGGGTCTCTTCAAGGGTAGTTTTCAGGAGGGGAAACTGTGGATCCAGCCCAAGGAATGGATTTGGCGTCAGCCCGTGACGGTTTTGGCTCTGCCCTTCCCCTTGGTTTTTTCCTTTTCCGGGAAATTTCCGGTTCGTGAAAAATGGTCTGAGGTGACTGCCGACCGAGTGACCTTGGGTCGTCTATCTTTACCGGGATTTCTGGTTGCCAGTCTTGGGGAGGGAATTTCCTCATCCTTCCGCAGCGGTCTGGCCGCGGGGGGGTTTCAAGGTGTGGAACTTGCGCGAGGTACCGGGGAATCAGTGATGGTCAAAGTTCCGGCATCGGGAACAAGGCCTGTCCTCAAAAAAACGGAAGCAGTGCAAAGTGTCTCCAAGCAAGTCTACCGGAAAGACATCAGCGCGGAGGACCTAGCGCAGTCGTTTATCGAGGGCAAAGGGGGGGAGTTTTTTGGAAAATTTGTGGTGGTAGACGGGATTGTGGAAAAGGTTTCCAGCGGTTCGGAGTATTCCCCCTCCGCTCTTCAGGAGAATTCGACCAAGGCTGCGCCGAAAATCGCAGGAGACCGGTTTGATGTTTTTTACCTACGGGGAGCCGAGCACTATGGTTTCCGCAAGGATCCTCTTTACATCCGTTGCGTCGTCAAATCCCCGCTGGTTTTTTCCATGGATTCCTACGGTGATGTCTATATGGGGACGAACGTGAATGTGGTGAAGGAAAAGGCCTGGATCAAAAAAGGAAAACGGGTGCGGTTCCTAAAAGAGGGCAGGGTGCAAAGTGAGGAAATCAGAAACAACGAGATCGAGGTTTATGGCATCGAACTCGATGATGGCGGCTCCACGGAAATCCAGGTTTTCGAAACCAACGCTTCCGGTTCGCCTTAGGATTCGTTCGGGCAGTTCGTTATCTCCAAGCAGGCCTTGACGTAGTCGGCCCGGAGGTTCCGGTATCTCAAGTAATACGCGTGCTCCCAGACGTCGATACCGTAAATCGGGTTGGCGCCTTCCATTACGGGTGAGTCCTGGTTGGGGTAGGGCTTGATGAACAGCTTCCGATCCTTGCCGCGGGCAAACCAGGCCCAGCCGCTGCCGAAGATTCCCAGGGCGGTCTTGGTCATTTGCTCCTTCCATTTGTCATAGCCGCCGAAGGCTTGGTCGATCTCCTGGGCCAGTTTGCCGGAGGGTTTTTCCCCGGGATTTTTGAGAGTTTTCCAAAGATGGGAGTGGTTGACGTGCCCACCGGCATTGTTGCGAACGGTGGTGCGGATCTCGGCAGGCAGGGAGTCGAGGCTTTGGAGGAGCTCCTCGGCGGACTTTTTCTGAAGATCGGGATAAGGGGCCACGGCTTTGTTGAGGTTGTTGACGTAGGCGGCGTGGTGTTTGCCGTGGTGGAGGGTCATGGTTTCGGCGTCGATGTAGGGCTCGAGGGCATTGGGTGGGTAGGGAAGAGGAGGAAGGGTGAAGGGACCGGTGGGAACCGGCGTCGTCTGCGCAGGAGAGGCGGAAGGGAGCAGGCGAGAGGCGAGAGTTCCAGCGAGGAAGGTTTGGAAGAAGGTGCGGCGGGTCATGGCTCAATGTTCAAGCCTTTTGGGAAAGTGGGAAGCTTTTCGTTTACGTTTACGGTTACGTTTAGGATTTAATGCTCAAGTTTCTGAATTTCGTAAACATAAACCTAAACGTAAACGGCGAGCCGGTGCTTGAGGGGATGGTGCTTTTAAGATATGATCATCAGCTAGTTCCATGAAATCGGCAGAAGTCAGAAAAGGGTTCTTGGAGTTCTTCCGCGGGAAGGGCCACACGATCGTGCCCTCCGCCAGTTTAATGCCGACTTCGCCGAATCTGCTCTTCACCAACGCGGGGATGAACCAGTTCGTCCCCATCTTTCTCGGTCAGGCCAGGTTCCCGCACTCACCGGCCCGGGCGGCGGACACGCAGAAGTGCATCCGGGCGGGAGGGAAGCACAATGACCTGGAAGACGTTGGCTTCGACACTTATCACCATACCTTTTTTGAAATGCTGGGAAACTGGTCGTTCGGGGATTACTTCAAGAAAGAGTCCATCGACTGGGCCTGGGAACTTCTGGTGGGCGTGTGGAGATTTCCCCCGGCACGGCTCTACGCGACGGTCTACCAACCGGGCAAAGGCGATCCGGCGGAGTTCGACACTGAGGCACACGGCTACTGGGTGGAGAAGTTCAAGTCGGCGGGCCTGGATCCGAAGATCCATGTGGTGACGGGAGGGGCGAAGGACAACTTCTGGATGATGGGGGAGACGGGGCCGTGCGGACCGTGTTCCGAAGTGCACGTGGATCTAACCCCGGACGGAAAGACGCAGGGTAAGCTGGTCAACAAGGGGGATCCTCGTTGCCTGGAGATTTGGAACCTGGTGTTCATCCAGTTCAACGCCGAGCCGGGCGGGAAATTCAAGCCGCTACCCGAGCGGCATGTGGACACGGGAATGGGGCTGGAGCGGGTGGCGGGGATTTTCGCGACGAGCGACGGCTTCCAGGATTTCCGCAAAGATCCGTCGAACTACGCGAGTGACCTGTTCTCGCCGATCTTTGCGAAGATTCAATCGATCTGCGGGGTGTCGTACGGTGCGAAGGTGCCGAAGAGGCGGGAGGAGGTGCGGCCGGAGGAGATGAGCGACTGTATCTTCCGGGTGCTGGCGGACCATGTGCGGACGCTTTCCTTTTCGATCGCGGACGGAATCGTGCCAGGGAACGAGGGTCGGAACTATGTGTTGCGTCGGATTCTGCGAAGGGCCGTGATGTTTGGGAAACGGTTGAAGTTGCCAGACGGGTTCCTGACCGAGCTGGCGACGCCCGTGATCGAGACGATGGGCGGGGTCTTTCCGGAACTGCGGACGCGGGAGAAGGAGATTCGATCGGTGCTTTCCGGCGAGGAGGCTTCTTTCTCCAAGACGCTGGAGCGGGGCTTGGCGATGTTTGAGAAGCTGGCGGCGGGGTCGGGCAATGGAATCAAGGGGGAGGATGCTTTCACGCTGTACGACACGTACGGGTTTCCGCTGGACCTGACCCAGTTGTTGGCGCGGGAGCGGGGGATCGGGGTGGATGCGGAGGGTTTTGATAAGGCGATGGAGGGGCAGCGGCAAAGGGCGCGGCAGAGTCAGAACAAGACCACCATCAAGGTGGAG
>RFWS01000055.1 GCA_009921985.1 bacterium
GTAGTCGCCGCCGCGCGGTCCGTAGTCCTGGTTGCCCTGTCCTTGGGATTCTGGTCCTTCACCGTTCATATTGTTGTCCTCTCGTGCCGTCGCCCCGTGCCGGGGCGGAAGCCGGTTAACCCCGCCCGGGGTTCACCAGCAGTTCCGCCTGGTCCCGCAGGAGCTCCAGGCTTCCTTCATTCCACAAGACCCGGTCACTGGCTTTGGCTTTCGCTTCGGCCGTCCATTGCTGGGCGATCCAGAAGTCCGCCGCCGCCGGCGTCAGACCCCTTGCCAGCAGTCGTTGCCGGGACACTGAGGCCCGGCAACCGACCATCACCCGGAGGTCGAAGGGTTCCTCCACCCCGGCCTCGTAGAGCAGTGGGATCACCACGGCGACGGGCTGGTGGGGAGAGCGGCGAAGCGATTCGCCGACTTCGGCAATCCAGGTCTCGCGAACGATCGGATGGATCAGGCGGTTGACGGTGGCGGTTACGGAAGAATCCCGGATCATCGCCGCGGCCAACAACCCGCGGTCCAAGTCTTTTGAAGAAGATAAAATCGAGCTCCCCAGCGCGTCAACCAGTTTCCGGTAGCCCTCTGCCCCCTGCCGGTAGAGCCGGTGGACGATCTCGTCCGCATCGATCACCTTCCAGCCTTTCTCCGCGAGGATCTTACCCAGGGTGCTTTTGCCCGCCGCCATCGTTCCGGTGATCGCGATCACCGGGGTGCCGGCAGGCTTGGCTCCCCCCCAAGGGGCGGGTATCTTGTCAGGACTCATTGATGGCGGCCGTAGTTCAGTTGGTAGAACTCCAGATTGTGGTTCTGGCTGTCGCGGGTTCGAATCCCGTCGGTCGCCCTCCTTTGAACGGTTTCGGGAGATTTTCCTCCCACTGACGCAAGGCGGGTCCCAGCCGCATATCCGGATCATTCAGCTCATACCAGTCCAACAGTTTGTCCGCCTGCACCCGCCAGCGGCGCCAGCGCTCCACCGCCTGATCCGCGTCGCGCAAAGCCGCCTCCCTCTCATTCTTTCCATTCTCCTCCCCGAGCATCATGGCCTGACGATAGCGGAAGATCGCCGGGCGGAGAAAAGGATCCGCCGTGGCCTCCAGCTTCATTAACTCCACCCCGATCTGGTTGGCCTGGGGGTTACCCCGCACCCCGCTCCGGGCCAACTCCACGGCCAGTTCGCGCAACCTCCGCGCCGTTTGCTCAGGGGCACGGGGAGAAGTCCCGGTCCGCAGGTCGGGCTGACCCAAACTCCGCCGCCAGGCCCCGTCCACGTCCGCGCTTTCCGGCCAGAAATTTCCAGGACATCCCACCGCCACCCACTCCTGCAGCCTGATCCGGTTCTCCGTCGCCACTGCCCGGGAAACCAGCCGCGCCGCCAGCAGCCGCCGCAATCCTCGCGTCACCCGGTCCGCCCCCAACGATCCCTCCAGGGGCCACGCTTGGATTTTCTTCAGCGACGACTCCTCCAGATCCGCCGCCCGCGTCGCCACCCGGTCCCACATCCCCTCTTCCCCCGGGGTCGCCTTTCCGGTGCAACCCTCCGCCAGCCACCGATAGGAGCCCGGCCCCTCCCGGCTTCCCGTCGCCGACGCAATCCTCGCCATCACCACCGCGGAAACCCAGGATGCCGCAAAATCCTCCGTCCCCGGATCGGCCTCCAACTTCACTCTCCGGGCCGCCTCCCACTTCGCTTCCGGGGAAACCGGCCCGCCGGCCACCAGCCTCCCCCGAATCTCGATCGGTTTCGACAACTGCGTCTGGGTCAAGTCGTCGAACAGATCCGCCGCCGCGGCCGTGGCCAACGCCACTTGGGCCGCCTGAAACTGATCTTCTGAATCGATCCGTACACTTATCGATTTCCCCTTGGCCGTGCCCGTCGCCGCCCAGGCGGCACACCCCCACCCGCAGAAGACCAAGACGAATCCCACACCCCGCAGGGTCACGACGATTTGGACGACTTGCCCTCTCCGCCTTTGCTCTTTCCACCCCCGGAAGCGTCGGACGACTTCTTCTCCCCCCCTCCCCCGCCCGCCTCCTTCGCCGCCTTCTTGTAGCCGGCACTCCGATAATCCGTGATGTAAAAGCCGCTGCCCTTAAAAAGGAATCCGGCCCCGGTGCCCAGTTGCCGCTGGATCTTGCCCTTGCCCCACACCTTTTGCGGACACTTGTCCTTCGGACAGGTCTTCAACGCGGCGTCCTTCATTGACTGAAAAATATCCAGATGTGCCCCGCACTTTTCACAGACGTACTCGTAGGTCGGCATGGTGGGAAAAAATATCTTACCCCTTGGGGGAATCCAACCGCAAAGCCTCAGCCCCGACGAAACAAAAGACAGGCGTTCTGCCCGCCGAAACCAAACGAAGGTTTCAGTACCGACCCTATTTTCTTCACCCCTGGCGCAGGGGCCATCCGAACTACGCATTCCGGATCCTGCATTCCAGACCCGGAAATCGTGGATGGAAAAAAGTCCTCCCGCAGGGACAACACCGCGATCACGGACTCCACCGCCCCGCACGCCATGGAAAGGTGGCCGATTCTGGACTTCGGCGCGTTCGCCCAAGGCTGCCGTTCGCCAAAGACCTGCCGCAACGCCTTTGCCTCCGCTCGGTCGTTCGCCGGGGTCCCCGTTCCGTGACAGATCACCGCATCCACCTCCCCAGCCCCCGCCCCCGCGTCTTTCAGACAGGACTCGATGCAAAATGCCGCCTCCACTCCATCCTCGCCTGGATCCGTAATCCGAAAAGCGTCGCAACCCTCCGCCGCCCCGCAGATCTCCGCGTGGATTTTTGCGCCGCGTTTCTCCGCCAGACTTTTTTCCTCCAAAACCAGGAACGCTGCCCCTTCGCCTACCACGAATCCACCCGGCTCCCTCCCAAACGGCCGGCACGCCTCCGCCGGCCGGTCCCGGAACCCCCGCGCCAGCGCGCCCAAGCGGTCGTAGCCCAACAGACCTCCGGGATGAACCCTCCCATCCGCCCCGCCTGCCACCATCCAGTCGGCCTCGCCATCGCGGATCAGGCGAAACGCCTCTCCCATCACCTGCGTGGAGGCCGCACACGCTGCGAGACTCTCCACCTGCGGACCCGTCAGCGAAAATTCCCGGCTGAAAATGTCCAACGAATCTTCACCCTCATTCTTCTCCGGCCCCGGCCAGCCGATTGCCGCCGCCAGACCGCCCTCCCCGTTCGGCCGTTCCACCCCCAGGGCTTCCCGCAAGGCGATCCGGGCCATCTGCAGATTTCTCCATCCGCTTCCGGAGATTTCTTCCGGCACCGGCGCGGCCACCTGCACCGGGGCCGACTCCCAACCCGCCCATTTCACCGCACGAAGAGCGCTCCGCCCCGAAAGCAGCCCCGTCCACAGCGCATCCGTTCCGATTCCGTATCCGGTCACCGCACCAACTCCGGTCACAACCACCCTCTGTTTCATTTTCCCTCCACCATCCGTTGCAGCCGTTCCGCCAAGTCCACCACCGTCGGTTCCGGCTCCGCAAAGAGAACTTTCTCATCCAGGGCTTTTTGCACGGCCTCTTCCAAACGAAACACCAGGTCAATCCGGTCGATGCTTTCGGCTCCAAGATCCGCCATCAGTCGCTGGCCATCCAACACCGGATCTTTGCGCCGCAAGGTGTCAGCCACCGCCTTGCGAACGACGTCCCGGAACTCCCCAGCCGTCTTCATCGCGACCAAACCTCTGCCTGCGCTACTTCCCCGTTCAGCCTCACCACCAAAGTTTGCCAGATACCTCGCCCGTTCCACCGTTTTAAAGTCCGTTGGACGTCGGCGGCGTCCTCCGCCCGGCCTCGCCGGCTTTCCACCGGACCTTGCACACCCACCTCGATCGCCAACTGCGCCGCCGGAAGATTCGGCAAACACTCCAGCAGCCAAAGCGGGGGCTTGGATCTCCACTGTTTTGCCACGTCCCCCGGGCTTTTCCCCTTTAACCATTCCGGCCAGGTCCCCTCCACCCCGATCACCAGGATCGCCCGCTTTCTGGGTGGGACCTTTCGATCCTCCTGAAGCCCCCTCCAGGCCAACAGGCCAGCCCGAACCACCGCCTGACCGGCCGGAGCCATCCAACGGGCTGCTTTGGAGTTCCCCCAGGGGTCTTCCACCCCCGGCGCAGCTGGCCATCGGGCCTCGAACACCTTCGCAAGCTCCCCCATCTCAGGCTTGCCCGCCCCGCCTCGTGGGATAGGATTTCCCTCTTGTGTCTTCCCACCCGGAGCTTTCCGGGGGACATGAGATTGAACCCTTAACCGCATAGCAGAAACCGGCGGCCGAGGAGCCGCCCCGAACCCGGAGCCGCTTCCCAGCCCCCGGACCCAACCAAGAAAAATCCACCCATATGACCAATTTCGAAACTCTTCTTTCCCAGTCGATGCAGAATTTCCGTGAAGGATCCATCGTCCGGGGTCGCATCATTGAACGCCGTCCCCGCGAGGTGATGGTCGACATCGGATACAAGTCCGAAGGTGCCATCGACGTCGACGAATTTAGCCCGGCCGACGACCTCTCCATCGGCCGCGAGATCGAGGTTCTTCTCGAACGTCTCGAAAACGAGGACGGCCTCGTGGTTCTCTCCCGCCAAAAGGCCGCCCAGAAACAGAACTGGGAAAAGATCGTCAAACTCAGCGAAGGCAACCAGACGGTCAAAGGCATCGTCAAGGGCGTGGTCAAGGGCGGGCTGACCGTCGACGTTGGCGTGGAGGCCTTTCTTCCCTCCTCCCAGATCGACATCAACCCGCCGAAGAACCTCCGCGAGTTCGTCGGCCAGGAGATCGAGTGCCGTATCGTCAAACTGAACGAGGACCGCAAGAACGTCGTCCTCTCCCGCCGCGAGCTCATCGAGGAAGAGCGCAACGAGAAGCGGGCCAAGCTCCTCTCCCACCTCGAAAAGGGCGCCAAGGTGAAGGGCCGCGTCAAGAACCTCACCGAATTCGGCGCCTTCCTCGACCTCGACGGCCTCGACGGCCTCCTCCACGTCACCGACATGACTTGGGGCCGCCTCGCCCACCCGTCCGACCTCCTGCAGGTTGGCCAGGAGCTCCAGGTTCTTGTCCTCGAGATCGATAAGGAGCGCCTCCGCGTCTCCCTTGGTCTCAAGCAACTCAGCGAAAATCCTTGGGACAAGATCGCGGAGAAGTATCCGGTCAACCTCAAGGTTCGCGGCAAGATCACCAGCCTCGTCCCCTACGGTGCTTTTGTGCAACTCGAGCCCGGCGTCGAGGGCCTCGTCCACGTCTCGGAGTTGTCCTGGACCCGGCGCATTGCCCGGCCCAGCGATGTGCTCCAGGAAGGCCAGGAGATTGAGGCGATCGTCATCAGCGTCAGCAAGGAAGAGCAGAAACTCTCCCTCTCCGTTCGCCACCTTGAGCCCAATCCTTGGGACGAAATCCACCTCCGTTACCCGGTGGGTCGCCCGGTCAAGGGCGTGGTCCGCAACACCACGGCCTACGGAGCTTTTGTCGAGTTGGAGGAGGGCATCGACGGCATGATTCACGTCTCCGACATGTCCTGGACGCGCAAGCCGGCCCATGCCTCGGAAGTCGTCAAAAAGGGCGATACCGTGGAAGCGCAGGTGCTGGGCATCGACAAAGCCAACCAGCGGATCTCTCTCGGCCTGAAACAACTCGCCGAGGATCCCTGGAAGACCGTCGAGGAACGCTTCAAGATCGGCCAGAAGGTCAAGGGCGCCGTCAGCAAGGTCGCCAGTTTCGGCGCATTCATCGCGTTGGAGGGCGATCTCGATGGCCTCGTCCACATCTCCCAGATCTCCGAGGAGCGCGTCGCCAAGGTGAAGGATGTCCTCAAGCCCGGCCAGGAAATCGAGGCTCGCGTCATCCGCCTGAACAAGGCGGAGCGCCGCATCGGTCTCTCCATCAAGGCCGCCTCTTACTCCGACGCGGAGTTCGAGCGGGAGCGCACGGCCATGGAGGACTCCTCCAAGGGCACCGACTTCCTCGGGGGGATGGAAGCCGCCTTTGAAAAGGCCGAGGAGGAGTACCGTCCCGGCGAAGGCAAGTCCAAGGAGTAATCCGGTCCGAGGTCGCCTTCCGCGATCCTGTTCCGCGTCACCCCCATGCCTGCCGACGACATCCTTCTCGAGACCGAGGAGAAAATGGAGAAAACCCTCCGCAAGGTGGAGGAGGATTTCCACGGCGTCCGCACGGGCAAAGCTTCGCCCCAGTTGGTCGAAAACCTGCGGGTCGACGCCTATGGCACCTCGATGCGGCTCAAAGAACTGGCCGGGATCACCGCGCCAGAACCCCGTCTTCTCCTTGTCCAGCCATGGGATGCGGCCAACGTGGATCCCGTCCGCAAGGCCCTGGAGGAATCCCAGCTCGGCATCACCCCGCAGGTGGACGGAAAACTCATCCGCCTGCCGATTCCACAGCTCTCCGAGGAACGCCGCCGCGACCTCATCAAGCTGATCGGCAAGCTGGCCGAAGACGGGCGCGTCGCCATCCGGCACGAACGCCGGCACGGTCTCGAGGCCCTGAAAAAGGAACAGAAGGACGGCAAGATCACCGAGGACGAGCTCTCCTCTGGCGAGAAGGAAGTTCAAAAAATCACGGATCAGTATGTTGGCAAGATCGACGCCCTGGTGGCCGGCAAGGAAGCCGAGCTTCTCAAGGTCTAAAAAGGAGTAGAGTCTGTCTTATCGATGAGCGCGATGGTCGAGCTGCGGGACGTCTGCAAAAGCTTCCCGCATCCTTCCCCGAAGCCCGGCCAGGACCCGATCTTTCGGGCCCTCGATCACATCAACCTCGAGATCCAGGGTGGGGAGTTTCTCACCCTGCTCGGCCCGTCCGGTTGCGGTAAAACCACCGCGCTGCGGATGATCTCCGGCCTCGATAACCCCACCAGCGGCCAGGTCTTCATCGATGGCCACGATGTCACTGGCCTGCCTCCCTATCGCCGCAACGTGAATCAGGTCTTCCAGAGCTACGCCCTCTTCCCCCACCTCACCGTGGGCGACAATAT
>RFWS01000056.1 GCA_009921985.1 bacterium
TCGGAGTAGCGCCCGCTCCACTCGTTCAGCCGAAAGGTCCGATGGCGGACGAACTGCCGCATGATGAAGATTGGCATCTTGATGTTGTAGGTGATCGAGCACTGTTCAAACGGGCTCGTGTGACGGTGCTTGTAAAGGTACAGGAGGAGTTTCTTGTCCTGTTCCACACCCTTGCTGGGGCTTTTATAGGAGATGCGGGCGGCCTCGACGATGCGCAGATCCGTGCCGAGGTGGTCGATGTAACGGACATAGCCTTGTCCGAGGATGGGAATGGTGTGGCCCTTTTCCATGAAGGAAGAATCGAACCCTCTTCGCCTTCGGCTGCCGAGAGGAAAAGGGGAGCCGTCCGATTAAGTTGTGAAAAGTTTGAGCTGGGCCCGGAGGCGGACGATCTTTTCCCCGGCTTCCCGCTCGATTCGTTTCCACTCCTCCACCTTCTCGGGGGGAGCTTTGGAGGACATCTTGGGGTCGGCCAGCTTGGCGGCTTCCCGAGCCTGGGCGACCTCGGCGGAGGCGATCTCTTTCTCCAACCGGACGGTTTCCTTGGCCGGATCGAGCAGGCCTTCCAACGGAAGATAGAGGTCTCCCCACGGGGTCGGGGTCATGGGGGCCTTGGGAGCCTGGTTGGCTGTCTCCACCCCGCCGCATTGCAGTAGTTTGGCGAGGGTACGGAGATCTTCAGGGGACGCAGCGACCTTTCCGACCAGCTGGTATCGCAGTTTGGAGGATCCGGACAGGCCAAACTCGCCCCGCAGGCGACGGCCCGCTTCCGCGGTGGCATAGCAAGCCTCGGCTTTTTTGGCCTGCGCTGAGTCCCAGCAGATCCCGCCTGGCTTGGGCCAACCGGCAAACTGGATGGTTTTCTGGCCCAACCCAAGGGTCAGCCAGAGGCCTTGGCGGTTTCGATAAAACGGGCGCAAAACTCGTCCCAGACAAAACCATAGAGGGCCTGGGCGATTTGGCTGAATTCGTAGTTTGCATACATCTTCTCCAACTCCTTCTCGAGGGCATCGAGCTCGGCGAGAAGATGATCTGAAAACGGGGTGCGGGGATGCTTGGTCGGATCAGCCTGGGAATCACAAGGTCCTTGTTGCTGGCGGAAACGGCAGGCGTTCCAGAGCTTGTTGGCGAAGTTGCGGCCCTCTTCGATCTGCTTTTCGTCGTAACGGATGTCGACCCCCTGAGGGGCAATCCGAAGGAGGCCAAAGCGGAGCCCGTCGGCGCCGTATTTGGAAATGAGGTCGAGAGGGTCGGGGGAGTTGCCCAACGATTTGGAAAGTTTCCGGCCCTTCGCATCGCGGATCAGGCCGGTGAAATAGACGTTCCGGAAGGGGAGCTCTCCCATGTACTCGAAGCCAGCCATGATCATACGAGCGACCCAGAAGAAGATGATGTCAGGACCCGTGACGAGGTCCGTGGTGGGGTAAAACTTTTTCAGTTCCGGCGTTTTGGCCGGCCAACCCATCGTGGCGAACGGCCAAAGCCAAGAAGAGAACCAGGTGTCGAGGACATCCGGATCTTGGGTCCAGCCCTCGCCGGGGGAATCCACCTGACAACGGATTTCCTTCGCGCGGTACCAGACGGGGATGCGATGGCCCCACCAGAGCTGCCGACTGATGCACCAGTCTTGCAGGTTGCCCATCCAGTGGTCGTAGACTTTGGTCCACCGATCCGGGAAAAAGCGCATCTTGCCAGAGGCGATGACTTCACGGGATTTTTCTGCGCTCGGATATTTAAGGAACCACTGCTCGGAGAGGCGGGGCTCCACGGGGACATCGGCGCGTTCGCTGTAGCCTACCTGATTGGTGTAGGCCTCTTCCTTTTCCAGGCAGCCAAGCTCTTGGAGTTGCTCAGCGGCCGTGGCCCGGGCCTTGATCCGATCCAAGCCGGCCAATTTCTCCCCAGCCGCGGCGTTCATGTGTCCGCTCTCATCAATCACCTCGATCGCGGGAAGTTGGTGACGCTGGCCAATGGCAAAGTCGGCCGGATCGTGGGCGGGGGTCACCTTGAGCACTCCGGTGCCGAACTCCATCTCTACGTGTTCGTCCCCGACGATGGGGATGCGACGCAGGGACTCGGGTTGTTCCGGGGGCAGGGGGCGAAGGGCGAATTTGCCGATCAGGGAGGCGTAGCGGGGATCCTTGGGGTGGACAGCGATGGCGGTATCGCCAGGAATGGTCTCCGGCCGGGTGGTGGCGATGGTGAGGAAGCGGTCCTTTTCGCCCTGCACAGCCACACGGAAGTGCCAAAGGTGGCCCCTTTGTTCTTTCATGATCACTTCCTCGTCGGAGAGGGCGGTGCGGGAGACAGGACACCAATTGACCATGCGGCGCCCGCGGTAAATCAGGCCTTTCTTATGGAGATCAACGAAGACCTGCTGCACGCAGGCCGAGTAGGCGGGATCCATGGTGAAGCGTTCGCGCGACCAGTCGCATGAGGCGCCGAGTTTTTTTAGTTGTTGGATGATGATGCCGCCGTGTTTTTCCTTCCATTGCCAAACCTGTTTAAGGAATTCCTCACGACCGAGGTCGTCGCGGTGTTTGATCTTCCCCTCTTTCTTAAGAGCGCGTTCGACCACCGTCTGGGTGGCGATGCCGGCGTGGTCGGTGCCCGGGAGCCAGAGCACTTCCTGGCCAAGCAGCCGGGCCCGACGCGCGAGAATATCCTGGATGGTGTTGTTCAGAACATGGCCGAGGGTGAGGATGCCGGTGACGTTGGGAGGAGGAATAACGATGGAGAAAGCCGGTTGGGCGGATGCAGGATTGGCCTGATAATCGCCCCGTTCCGTCCATTGGCGGTAGAGACGATCCTCGACTTTGGAGGGATCGTAGGCGGGGGCGAGCTCAGGCATGGGGGCGATAGCTTGCCCTCGCGGAAGACGTTCGAAAAGCCCCCGGAGGAGGTTTAGTCGCCCTGATCCGCGCCACCCCCCCCGGCTCCCGCGGCAGCCGGCGCAGCCTGTCCCGCGGGTACAAATTGCCACCAGGCGGTCTCATTGATGGCGTAGATCGGTTTGTAGTGTTGGATTTTGTCGGCCGTCCAGACGCTCTTGATCTGGTTGTCGAGAATGAAGCACTGCCCGGCGGTGATCACGCCAAGGATGCAGTGCCCCACCCCGAGGTTTAGATCCTTCACCACGAGGATACGGAGTTCATCCTGGGTGAAACCCAGTTTTTGCAGGGCGTAGTACTTGGCGATGGCATGGTCCTCGCAATCCCCGCTGACCCGTCCCGGCACCACATAGTCGGGTGGCTGGGTGAACTGGACGGGCGTGTTCCAAAGATCGGGCACGCCCCAATTTTTCTGATCGGGCACATAACGCATGGCGTTGAAAGTTTCGTTTACCTTTTTGATCATTTCCAATTTGTCGGGCGACTGGTTTTTCTGGACGAACTCATCCCATCCTCCGGCGTAGGGAGCATTGATATCGGCCTTTTTGGCCAATTCTTGCTGAACCTCGGCAAGGATGCCTGTCCATTTGGGAAACTTCTGGATCGGTTGCTGTTGGACGACTTGGTACTGACCGTCCCATGCCTGGAGGGGCAGGGTGAGGGCGACGAGAGCCAACCAAGGGGTCCACATCGACAGCATAGGGATACCCTACAGGAAATTTATGCTGAGGAAAACCTTGAGCGCGGAGGGGAATAGGGAAATTCTTGTCCTTCAACCGGAAAGGAACCCGCCGTGGCCGAATCCAACACCCCCGCTCCCCAAGATCCGTCCAAACTAAAAATCAACACCCAGAAAATTGACCAAGCTCCGGTCAAGCGACCGTGGAATCTGACCACGATTCTCGCAGTCGTATTCTTAGGGGTGTTCACGGTGGGGGGGGTTCTGGGGATCCTAAGGTTTGTCGCTTCGGAGAAAAAAAGGACCCTGCGGGATTGGCAAACCCAGATGGGGTTGGTGGCGGAGACCCGCGGAGCGGCGGTGGAGGCTTGGCTTTCCTCTCAATTCGACGTTCTCCGGACCATCGCCTCGAATGAGTCTCAAAAAATCTACATCGATACCCTGCTGAACGAGACGGCAGCGGCTGACCAGAAAGAAGGGGCGGAAAATTTTCTCCGCAACTATCTGAAGAAAATGGCTGAAGCGAATAACTTCGTCACCCCGCCGCCTGCCCTGGAAATCAATGCCAATGTGGTCGTGGTCCGAGAGGGTATCGCTGGGATCGCAGTGGTCGCGCCCAGTGGGCAAATCCTGGTGGCCAGTGAATTTCTTCCGGCCCTCAAGGAGGACGGTTTCATCGATGTTTTGAAGGAGAATGCCGCCCGGCAAAGGGGGCTTTGGAATATGCGGCTGGATGGGGAAGGGCAGCCTAGCCTCGGGTTTATCGCGCCCATTTATCCGGTCGATGCGCCGGACAACGCCAAACCGATCGCCTACGTGGTTGGGCTCAAGCAGGTGGCCAAGGAACTTTTCCCGTTGATGTCGCAACCGGGTGAAACCCTAAAGAGCGGTGAAAATTACCTCGTCCAAGCCAAGCCAGGCACTTCCGGCAATACGGTGCAATTTCTGACCCCCCGCAGGGAACCGCTGCCGAACGGGACGAAGCCGATGACGAACGACTCCCCCAACGACACCGAAAATTCCGCGGCCGCGTTTGCCCTCAAGCAACCGGGAGCTTTCGGGATCCGACCCAGCTATGCCAATGTGCCCAGTCTGGTACTTGGTCGAAAGATTGCGGGAACCCCGTGGGTGGTGGTCCGGACCGCCTCCGCCGAGGAGGCCTTGGGGCCTTCCGAAAAGCGCCAGACCATGATGTTGATCGGTTTTATGCTCGTGCTGGGATTGGCCTCCGTCTCAATGGGGGTGGCCTGGAAACATGGGGCGGAGATCCGCGCTTCGGCCGAGGCCCAGCGGTTGAAGATTGCGGCGGAACGATTCACCGGATTTTCCAAGTTCCTGCGCGTGATCACGGATAACCAACCCACGGCGATTGCGGCGGTGGATGGCGGCGGAAAGTACAGCTTTGCCAACCGAACCTTGGCCGAGGCGGCCGGGATCACGCCGGAAGAAGTGGCCGGAAAAACCATGCCGGCGGTGATCGGGCCGGTGCGGGCAGCGGCCTACCAAAAAATCAACAAGCAGGTGATCGACGACCTTTACCCTGGGTGGCCGTCCGACCGAACCGAAGGCAAATGGCAGCCGCAGAAGGGCCGTTTTGAATTCGAGGAAGCCGGAAAGAAAAAGTACACAAAGACCGATCATATCCCCCTGCGGGCGGACCGGGACCATCCTCCCGGCGTCCTCCTGATCGAGCAGGATATCACCGAGTTCATCGTGGAGCGGGAAAAACGTGAAAAGATGTTCCGCGGTCTGATTGATGCTTTTGTGGGCGAGGTGGACAGCCGCCAGGCCCAGGCTGCCCGATCCAACGCAAAGCTCATCGGACGGATCGCCCGGGGGGCTGCGGAGGAAATGGGTCTGTCCCTTGTGGATGTAGAAACCGCAGAGCTGGCGGGAGAGTTACTCAATCTCGGAACCGTGGCCCTGCCCCATGATGTGGTGAGCAAGGGAGGTAGCCGCAATGAGGACGAAAAACGCCGGATGCGGGAAGCCATCCTGCGGAGCGCCGATTTGATTGGCGGCCTGGAATTCCAGGGACCCGTGGCCGAGACTATCCGGCAAGCCCAGGAGCGGGCGGATGGCAGCGGCTTCCCGAATCGGCTCGCCGGGGATGCAATTCTTCCTTCCGCCAAAGTGGTGGCGGCGGCCAAACGCGTAGTGGATTTGATTCAGGGACAAGAGGGGCCGGCACAGCCTCTGGACCAGGCCCTGCGCACGGTCATGAGCGAGGCCGGAGCGGCCCTGGATCGGGGAGCCGTGGCGGCGATGGTCGACTTCCTCGACAACCGCGGCGGCCGCGCGAAGGTCGGGCTCTCCTAATCGGGAATCAGGCTCTGCTCGACCGTATCGTCGAAGCGGAGGTTGAGGAGCTTCCAGTCCGCTCCCACGGGCATGTAGTAGACAAACTGCCAGCGGAGCGGCTTCTTGCTGTGGAAGCTGATGTAGGTGAGATAAATCACCCGGGTACCCACGGGACGCTGGTCGTACAGCTCCATACCCTGAAGAGATCCATAAATCACCAGGCCCTTGCGAATATTTTCCACGTAGGTTGGAATGGCAGTCGGATCGGAGAGGGATGGGTTGTTGGCGACCAGGGTTCGGAAGCTCTCATCAATTTTCCCTGCCTGAATGCCGTTAAAGAAAGCGTCCAACTGCTTCTGGACAACCGCCGGGGGCGGTTTGGCACTCGGATTGCGGGGCAGGAGTTGAGGAATCAGAGTATTGACCCGGGGCAGATCGTTGACGGTTTTTTCCTTATCCTTGTCTCCGGCGGTCAGAGTGGAGGCCACGGAGAGGAGAAGGAGGACAGAGGGCAGGATGTTCATGTGAGCAGTTTTTTAAGCCTTTCGGCACCATTCTGAAGGATCGGGTCGCCGTGGGCAAAAAAGATTCTTCGGATGGGGAGTTCACCCAAACCCCCTAAGCTCTTTTTTAGAAGGCCTGGGTCGGCGCAGTATTTGGCAGGAAGCGGCATGAGTCCGTGCGGAGCCAGGTTGATAAGGGCATCACCCACCACCAAGGTTCCAGTCGGGTGGTGGAAGTAGGCAGTTTCACCTTCGCCCGCCCCTGGGAGGGGGATAGGAGAAAACCCCAAGGGCTCTTTGGTTATTTTTCCTGTCTGCTGGGAGCCAAAGACATCGCAATTTCGGTCGTGGTTGCCATTCGTCTGAACGATCTGAAGGGGAGACTTAGGCAGTGGCGAATCTTGGGGCCATTCAATTGGGTCAAACAGCACGGTTCCGTCGGTTCCGGTGTATCCGGTCGACCAGAGCTCGGCCTTGCAAATGGGGTCGTAGACGTGCCAGGTAAAAAAGCCGTCGCCGTGGAAG
>RFWS01000057.1 GCA_009921985.1 bacterium
TTTGGCCGCTTCAAGTGCCTATCAGACAGGGAAAAAAGAACGTGTGAATAGACTTGGAAGTGTCACGAACTCTGAACCCAGTCAGGGTTGCGGGGGCCTAAAGACATGGCCGGGATCCGGCTTGAGCTTGAACAGCACGAATCCGTATCCCACCGGGATGATATCCAAGGGAGCGGAGGATAAATCCCAGCGGACGGAAGACGTGCCATAGCCCAGGATGCGATACCAACGACCGGAGCTATGGAAACCGAACATCGTGAGGTCCTCGCCAGAATACATCTGCAGACGGTCACAAAGGGTAGGAGACGGCGATGCCACCAAACCGTCCGCCGCACGTCCCCAATCCACACCGAGGCGCAAATCCGCGGGGAACGGGTAGCCGACCAAATTCGGCCCGGCCCCCAGCGGGACGCGGCAAGGAGTCAGCCGTCGCTCTCCTCCCAAGGAAAAACCAAAACCGAATGGGTGGGAGCTTTTGATCAAAAAGGCCTGCCCCGGGGGCACGATAGTCTTTTCCGCCGGCCAGAGCTTGTCGCGGTCGAACGTCCACACCAGGCGGGGCGGGGAAGCAACCGTAAGCCGCGGTGTTATTTTTTGGAGAACGCCGAATCCGCAGGGAAGCCAGAGGGTCGGGGTGCCGCCGGGCCATGGCGAGCTGAGCCGGCGCCGGATCAATTCCCCGAGGGTATCCTGCAAAGTCCAGTGGGGAACCACCTCGCACTCGGCGTCGATCCAACGTGAATCCACCTCCGGCAGGGTGTTGAGAGGGGAGGGTTCGATGACCAGTTGGCCGTTTCCTGCGGCGCGGGAGGCAACCTCGTCCAATTCCATGCGTTCACCCTCCAGCGGATGTCCAGCGGGTCCGGTCACTGTCACATAGAGTGGGGAGGAGCCCGCCAACGCGTCCCCGGAAGGGGTGATTTGGAGCGAGAGCGATGAGGGCACGGACGCCACCCGGCCTTGCAGGAGCGGTGCGTGTTGCAAGGGGAAACTGACCGCCTCGGCTCCCGGGCGAATGCGCAACTCCAGATTCACCTGCTCGGCTCGGAGCGCGCCGGGGAGAATCGGAAGAAATAACAAAACCCAGAGCCGCAAGGTGAGATGGGAGGGATGTTTCATGGCGTCAGTTTATCGTACGGTCAAAGGAACCGTTTTTTTGATCCAGCCTTTGCCGTTCTGGATAAAGACGGTTGCGCTGTAGGTTCCGGGCGTGGTGGGAGTTCCCGTGAGCTTGCCGGTGGTCCGGTCCACGGAAAGGCCCGGGGGAAGGCCGAAGGCGGAGACGTTGACACCGCCACTGGTATCGATGAAATCGCTCCCTCCCGGGGGGAGCGGATTGCCGACCACCAGGTTGCCGGGGCTCGAAAAGGCGACAGTCGTGGGACGGTTGGCAGCCACAAAAAGGTTGAGATTGATCTGGGCGGTTTGCAGGGAACCGCTGTCTCCCGGTAAACCGAAATTGGAGACCCGGCATCGAATCACCTTGAGCCCTCCCTCGGTGGGGATCCCCTGGATTTTTTCGCCAAGGGCCGATAGGCCTGCAGGAAGGGGATCCAGAAATTCAAAGACAGAGGGGTTCCCCGTGGCCGTGAGCGTGTAGGTCGTGGCCTTGCCTGCGCTCAGCAGCACCCGATTGGTGCTGGTAATGGCAGGAATCGGGTTGGTCAGGGTGATGACAACCGAAGAGGTCGTGCGGCCGCCGCCACGGAAGGCGCCCCCGCTGTTGTCAGCCACGATCGTCGAGGTCCAAATCGCCTGGGTCAGGTTGGTCAAAACCGCCGGGCTGGTGGTGATCTCAATCAGGCCGTTGGTGCTGATGCCGTTGGTTGCCACCGGAGGCAGTCCCGTGGCGGAGAAGGTGGGATTGCCCGAAGCTGTCACCACCTGGTTGGTGGTGGTTCCAAGGATCCAGGTGAACTGGTTGGTGGCGAGGGTGGGTGGCGCGTTCACGAAAACAATGCGAACCTGCGTTTGGGATGTGACCCCCGTGTTGGTGTCAGTCACCCGGATCGTGCTGGTCAGGGGTGGATCGGCCAGGCTCATGGCGGACGGTGCCGAAGTTCCGCTCAGAAAGTTTGTCGCCACCGTCAGGCCCGCGAAAGTTCCACCCGGTAAGGTGGTGATGGTCTGGGGCAGATAACCGGGGGTGTAGGAAAGGGCGTTGGTGAACGGGATCTCGCCCGCCACGGCTTCCAGCTCCCCGCTCGAATTGGTGCCACTGATGAAGATTTGAGGCGAGGCGGTGACGAGCTGGAAGTTGAGAGCCCGCAGTTCCCCGGAATTGGTGTCGGTGACGAGCACCCGGAAGGTGTTGGTCCCGGGGGCGGTGTTGGTGCCGGACAGCACTCCGGACGAGGAAAGAACCAAGCCGGCTGGCAGGGGATCCAGGTTGGTGAAGACCAGCGTGGCCGGGTTGGTGGCATCGGTCTGGAAGGTGAAACCGGTGGAGACTCCCGCGGTGTTGGTCGACACCGGCGCATTGGTGAAATTCGGGCCGTTCTGGGCCCGCACGACGAGGGAAACCGATGCCGCCACGTCCGCCGCGAAACCGTCCCCGTTGCTGGCTGTCACCGCGAGGGTGTTGGTTCCGGCAGCCCCGGGCAAGGGCACCCCCACCAACACGCCGTTGCTGTTGGTCAGGCCAAGGGTGGAAAGGGAGGAGGTCGCGCCTCCGTTGGAAACGACCACGGAGAACGCAGTGGGCCCGTTGTTGGCCCGGAGCGAAAGCTGGGCATCCAGCCCCACAAAAGCCGTCAGGCTGGTTTCCACCATCCGTTCGGGCGGGCCGATCGGCGCCAAGCGTAGACGTCCATCTTTGGCATCCCCGAACAGCACTCCCATTCCCAGTTTGAGGGCCGTGTTGGTGTTGCTGATCTTGTCCCCACCGGAGAGGAAGACACGGCCCCGCACGTTGTTGGAGGGGAAAAAGGCGTTGGTTTGGCTGTTGGTGCTGGTGGAGAGGGCCCGAAAAACTCCCATTTCCGTGGCGGAGGCGGGGTTGGTGTGGTTAAAGACCAGGACGTAAACGGGTATGTCATTGGAACGGGAGACACCCCCAATGGCGATGTTGGTGGGCAGGGTAAGAATGCTGGCGGCAATCGTGACGTTGGTGGCCCGGTTGGTGGAGAAGAGAACTTGGAACTGGTTGGTCAAATCCGCGATGATTTGTGCCCGGTTGGTTTGGCCTCGAATCAGGGCAACCACATCCAAGGCATTCGTCGAGTTCGTAAAAGTTCCCAACTGCAGGGAAAGATTGGTGGTGAGCGTTAAGCCGGAGGAGGAGAGGGGAAGTCGATTGGTGTCCAAGGAAATCTGGAATCTACCGTCCGTCTGGGCTCGCCCGACCCAAGGGCTGAGAATCAGGAGAATAAGGAAAGCCCAAGGAAAGAGGACGCGTGATCCAGGGGTGGAGCGTCGGGCTGTCGATCCAGTTTTGCTCCGATCATGGCTGATGGGGCGGGGGTTAAATGCCATGACAAACGTCAAATTGGCTTTCATGGCCAAAAATTCCAGACCTGCGCCTGTTTGCCATTGAATTGTCACAAAACGGGGTTGCCCCTGTCCCTGCATCGGTTTTGACACAAAAACGTTACAATAAACCGTTTGAAAAAACTCCAGACCTCACTAAGTAAATTTTTAGATGAAGCGAAAAACATTTTTCAACCCCCACCTCAAAGGAGAATTCACCTCTATGAATCGTATCCTCAAGTCCACCCTTGCGATCCTCGCCCTCGCCGGGATCCTTGCTCAAATCCAGACCCTGCAGGCCGGCATTGCCACGCCATCCGCCGTGTTCACCATCACCTTGGCCGCCGGCAACAACTTCATTGCCACCCCCTTTGCCCGCTCGGAAGAGGGTGTGGGCACCATTACGGCCCAAGCGGGTAGCACCTTGACCGTCTCCCCGATTTCGGGTCCTCTTAGCTACACGGCCAATGCCTACGGCACCGCGGCCGACGAACCTTACGTTTTGGAGATTTTGGATGGTGCTTGGATCGGCTATTCCGCTGCGATTCTTTCCAACACGGCCAATACCATCACCCTCCCGGCGGGTGCTCCGTCTGACTTGACTGGGGCCAAATATGTCATCCGCCAGGATTGGACCGTGGAGTCCCTTCTTGGCGCGGCCGCATCAAGCAGTCTGACCGCCACGGACATCGATGCGGGCGACGACCTATCCAGCGCCGACCAGATTCGTCTGATGGACGACAATGGAACCCTCGGTCCGGTTTATTTCCGGGCTCTTTGGGGAGGTGCTTATGGTTGGTTCAACGAGAACGGAGACAACGTTTCCAAGGCACGTCTGCCGTTCGGCAAAGGTGTTTTCGTCAAATCCATCGGATCCAAGTCCCTGACTCTCTCCGGGATCGTTCGGGCCAGCCGTACCCGCATGGACATCGTGGGAGGAAAGAAAATCAACCTGTTGGCCAACCCGGTTCCTTTTGCCGTCAAATTGTCTGACTCCGGAATGGACATCACCCCCGGGACCACGGTGGGCAACGCGGACAACCTCCGTATCTGGAATGGAACCGGCTGGACGTCCTACTGGCGCAACGCCACCGGTCGTTGGACCGTCGGCTCCAATACCGATGCCAGCAGCGTCACGATCCCCGCTGGCTCTGGATTCCTCATCAAGCGCAATTCCAATCGCGGGGACCTGAAGGGTGTTGATGCCCTGAAGTTTGCTGCCGCGGCCGTGGCACCCTAATTCCGTCCTAGGCAAAAATCCAAACGGAAAAAACCGATGTTGATGACCTCCAATCAGGGCTGGGTGAGACGACCCTTGGGAACCTCAAGGCTCCTTGCCGCGGCCTTGGTGGGCATTTGTGTCTTATCCGGCGGCTCCACGATTCACGCCGCAACCATCCAGTTGGATGTCTCCCTGGCCCAAGGCACGTCGATTCTGTCGTCTGGCGGCACTGCGGTCAGTGGCGGAACAGCGTACGTGGGATCCTTTTTTAATGGCTCCTCGGCCATGAGTAAGAGCAGTGTGGCCGCGCTTTGGAACAACACGCGTACGGGTTTTAATGATCTCTGGTCAAAGTTCGTTTCCGTTGCCTCTGGGGCTGTGACATCGGGTGGATTTAGCATCTCCACCGCAGCCGAAGTGACCAGTGTCGCCGGCAAAAACATGGTTGGGAAAAACGTTTATGTTTTGGTGGTGGACAATGCCGCCAGTCCAAACGGGTTTCTGCTTTTGGCTGCGGATGGTAGCGGCTCTGTCACCTTTGCGGATCCTCTCGATACGTTTGGTGACAACTTCACCTCTCTTGAGGTTTCCGGGGAAGCAAGCACGATTGTGATCCCGGATGTGGGCGCGGTGGACATACCCGTTTCCACGACCGTTGTAGGAACCGCCGGATCTTACAACACCTCCACTGATCGTTGGACCATGGCCTCCATCCCGGCAGGGACTTCTCTTGTGCTCAATGGAGCCAACAATGTCACTCACTATTGGGGCTCGACCTACACGGATGCGGGAGTCACGCCTTCCTCCGGTGTGACCACCACCATCCGTAACGCCACCAATGGAGTGGTTGCTGATTTTGCGACCATGGCCGCAGCCCTGGGGACCTATACCATTTCCTACACAGCCGGCTCTTCCACAGTGACCCGTACGGTCAACGTCAAATTGCAGAATCCCAATGCGGATGCCGATAACGACGGTTTAACAAACCTGATGGAGTACCTTGTGGGCGGTTCCTTGACGACAGATGACAGTTCCAAGCGCCCTGCTGTTGCACTCTCCGGATCGGAGCTGATCCTGACGTTTACCGCACGCACTGACATCGGTTTGAGTACCCAGGTGGCTCTCGGATTTGTGACAAGCACCTCCTTGGGTGTTGCTTTCGCTCCGGAAACCCTGACCAAGAAAGCGGGAGTCAGCCAATCAGGGGTTCCCGCCGGTTATGAAAAACAGCAGTGGTCCTTCTCAACCACAGCCCCGACAAAATTTGCCCGTATCAAAGTTACCGTGCCCACCAGTCTGTCGGAGGGCACTTAATCTGTGAATATCCATCCAACCATGAAAGGAAAAGCTCCAACCATGAAAACGACCCGAAACCTTTGGACAGCTGCTTATCTGGCTTTGCTTCTGGCTCTGCCAGGGGCTCAAGCTCAAACCATCGAGGCAGTTGCCTCTCCTTTTTACAATGCACCCTTCCGGGACTCTTCCGGTTCCCTCCTCAACGGGGCTTACGTCTCCGTGGGAAGCTTTGGAAACCGCACCGCCAGCGATGTGGTGTCCCTTTTCTCCGGTGCCACTACGGCTTCGGCGGTTGGGGCCGTTCTCACGGCGAACTACACCTCGTTGCTGACTCCCGTGGCGGTCAATTCCTCCACCTTTAGCATTTATAACAGCGACGGGTACGCACCGGACAACCTGCTGGATTTCAACAACACTCCTCTATACTCCGTGGTGGCCAAGCAACTGGGTGCTGATCTTTTTGAAATCGGTATCTTTGCTGCTTATGATTTCACGCGAAGCGGTTCCGCTGGTTCCTATGTTTATAACCGGGGGAGCCAGATTAATTTTGCCAACCTGAACAATGAGCTGGGGGTTGACACCATTCGTTTCCGGCAGGCCGTGCCAGCCGCCGGAGGTGCCGGTGCGGATGCCCTCGCCGGTTTTGGTGGTGCTAGCTCCACTGGATTTCAGCTGAGCAGTGTGACGTCCACGGTTGTTCCCGAGCCCTCCTCGGCCTCGCTTATGCTTCTCGGCTCAGCGGGCATCCTCGCACTTCGTCGTCTGCGGAAAAACAACGTCTAACCCTTAGGAAAACAAACTTAAACCTAGGAATCCAAAAACCAT
>RFWS01000058.1 GCA_009921985.1 bacterium
CTGGCTGAGGGTGAGGTTGGCTCCCGCCACCACCGCAAACCAGGCGAGGGGGATGGCGATGGGCAACACTCCGCCAAGGCGTGGTCCGAAGGCATCGGTATAGGTGTAACTGCCGAAGGGGATCCCGGTCAGGGTGCCGAAGCTTTCCAGGATTCCCGAGGCCACCAGGATGACCGCCGCGGTCATGCGGGCCTGCCTGAGTCCCAGCCGGTCTACGGCTGAAAAATAAACGTGGGCGGAGGCGAGCACCATCGAGACGAAGTCTCCGTGCCGGAGGCAAAGACCCACGAACGACCGCAACCACCCGGGCAGGGGGGTGGACTCAACCGAGGTCGGGGTGAGCCGGAACGTGACGGCCAGGAGGCCGATTCCCGCCCAGATAAGGAAGAATTTCCAAAGCGCATCGCGGAGTTTTGCCGGAATCACCCCCTGAGGTAAGAGCAGGCGGAAGCCGGAGACAAGCCGGGTCGGCGTTGACGGATCCCCTCTTCGCGAGGAGAAAAGGAGATGCGCAGCGTCCGGAATCTTCTCGGCGTCCCCATCACGGGCTGGTTATGCGCCGGGGGCAGCGGACTGATCCTCACGCTCGGTTTTGCTCCTTTTTCCCAACCGGTGGCCGGATGGATCGGGCTCATTCCCATCGCCTATTACGGTCAGCGTCAAACACCGGACCTGAGGGATGCCTGGGTTCTCGGGTGGTTTTTCGGGTTCAGCCACTTTCTCACCAGCCTGAGTTGGCTGCAGACGGTGACGATTTCCGGTTGGGCGGTGCTGAGCGCGTACCTCGCGATCTATCCCGCCTTTTGGTTTGCTTTGTGGGTTCGTTTTTCCGGTTCCGATCCCGAACGGATGACGAGTATCGGAAATATCCGGCATGCCTTGCTGGGGGCCTCCGCCTGGGCAGTGACGGAGTGGTTGAGGGGAGTCGTCTTGTCCGGATTTGGTTGGAACTCTTTGGGAGTTTCGCAGGGAGACCTGCTTCTCATCGCCCAAGTCGCGGATCTGGGCGGAGTGGGGTTGGTTTCTTGGGTGGTGGCGTTCGCCGGTCTGACCTTGACCCTGACGGCCCGGCGTTTTGAGTTGGAAATTCGCGGGTCGCAAAAGTGGCGGCCGAGATGGGATTTTACCGCGGGGGTGGTCGTGGTGGGAGTGACCATGGTTTACGGAGCCCGCTCTCTCTTGCGTCCGATGCCGGAGCCGGTCATCACGCTGCGGTATGCGGCGATCCAGCCTTCCGTCCCGCAGGATCCCTGGCGATCGGCCAAGGTGTCCCATGTGGCGGAGGAGCTGAGGAAATGGAGTGAGCTTGCCCTGACGGGAGGCGGGCCGGTGGATTTGCTGGTCTGGCCGGAGAGTCTGGCCGGCACGGGGTGGCGCGAGGAACCGGATCTGCAGGCCGCCATCCAAGCCGCGCGCCGAATGGGTGCGCGGGCCCTGTTGGCCGGTTCCCTCGATGTGCGTGGACCGGAGACCTTCAACTGCGCAGTGCTGTTCCAGGGTCCGGAGGGAAAGTCCCCGGACGTCTATGATAAGAATCACCTCGTGGTGATGGGGGAATATGTTCCCATGGCTGATTTTCTTCCGTGGTTGCGGAAACTGGTTCCGCCCGGGGGCGACCTGACCCCCGGGAAGGAGGCCGGACTTTTGACGATGGATCCGCTCGGAGTTCGCGTGGCGCCGCTGATCTGTTTTGAGGATTCCGTGCCGCGGGTGGTACGGCGGGCGGCTCAAAAACTTCCGCACCTTTTGGTCAACCTGACCAACGATGCCTGGTTCGGTGCCTCCGCCGGATCCCGCCAGCATCTGGAAAACGCGCGATTCCGCTCGGTGGAAACCCGACTGCCTTTGCTGCGAACCACCAACGACGGGGTCACTGCCCTGATCAATCCGCGCGGGGTCATCACCGCCGAAGTCAGGGATCCGGCCATCGGATCCGTCCGGGATCCGGGTTTTATACGAGGCGAGTTGGAGTTGATGGAACCGCTGGCCACGTTCTACACCCGCTGGGGGGAGTGGCCGGTGTGGATTTCCATCGTGTGGGTGGGGTTGGGCCTGGGCCTCCGTCGGGAAGCCGCTTGAGCCGGACTGCCGGAACAGGCAGGATTTTCTTTGATGAACCTTCCGGCTGAAACCGTTGATTTGACCTCCGTGGACTCCCGCTTGCGGGAGTTGCGGAGGTTTCTTTGACCCGACCAAGCTTGAAGCCCAGCTGAAGGAACTCGACGGCCGGATGGCCGCGCCGGACTTCTGGAGCGACACCGCCAAGGCACAAAAAGTTTCTGCCGAGGCCACGGCGATCCGCCGCAAGCTTGAGCAGATGAAAGATCTGGAAAAACGCGTGGCCGATCTGCCCGTGCATCGGGAACTGGCCGAGGAGGATGGATCGGAGGCGGCCCGGAAGGAATTTGCGGAGGAGTTGAGGCAGACTCTGGCCCAACTCGACCAGGCGGAGGTCCAATTCATCCTTTCCCAGCCCGATGATCGTCGGAACGCCATCCTCAGCCTGAATGCCGGCGCGGGGGGCACCGAGGCATGTGACTGGGCAAACATCCTTTTGCGGATGTATCAGCGCTGGGCGGAGCGCCGCGGTTACAAGGTGGAAATGCTCGACATCCTCTCCGGAGAAGAAGCCGGCATCAAAAACGCCATGTTGCGGATCATCGGAGAAAATGCCTACGGGTACCTGAAACCGGAGCGCGGCGTTCACCGGTTGGTGAGGATTTCACCTTTCAATGCGCAGGGAAAACGACAGACGTCCTTTGCCTCGGCCGAGGTGGTGCCCGAGGCCGATGAGGAGCAGGAACTGGAGATTCCCGAGAAGGATATCCGGGTGGATGTGTTCCGTGCGGGGGGTCACGGAGGGCAGGGAGTGAACACCACCGACTCCGCGGTGCGGATTACCCACTTCCCGAGCGGCTTGGTGGTGACTTGCCAAAATGAACGCTCCCAGATCAAAAACCGGGCCACGGCCATGAAGGTGTTGGCCGCCCGCTTGCGCCAGCTGGAATTGGACAAAAAGAAAGCCGAGCAGGAGCAGAGCTATGCGGCCAAGGGCCAGATTGGCTGGGGCCACCAAATCCGCTCCTACGTCCTTCAGCCGTACCAAATGGTGAAGGATTTGCGGACGGGGGAACAGACCAGTGACGTACAGGGCGTGTTGGACGGGGAGATCGACGCCTTTCTTAATGCTTTCCTCAAAGGCAAGAAACGCTCCGGACCAATCGAGGACGAGGAGGAAGAATGAAAAGATCCGACCGATTGGCCCAGATTATCGCCACCAAGAGAAAGGAGGCGGAGGTCTTGGAGTCCCGCAAGGCCGACCTCAAGCGTGCGGCGTTACAGAGAAACGAATACCGGGGATTCCGGAGCCTGCTGTTTCAGCCCGGCATTGTCACCGTCATCGCCGAATGCAAGGCGGCCTCACCAACAGCGGGAACGATCGCCGCAAAGTATGATCCGGTAGCCCAGGCGAGGCTTTATGAAAGGGGCGGGGCGGGGGCGATCTCCGTGCTGACCGATCGCGAGTATTTCCGCGGATGTCTGGAGGACATGAAGAAGGTGCGGGCAGCCGTGGGAATTCCGGTGTTACGGAAGGATTTCATCCTGACCGAGGCGCAGGTGTACGAAAGCGTCGCGGCCGGCGCGGATGCGTTTCTGTTGATCGTCGCGGCTCTGGACGATGCGGAACTGAAGGGTCTGTATGATCTTGGCAAGACCCTCGGCTCCGACGTCCTGGTGGAGGTGCACGACATGGCCGAGATGGATCGGGCTCTGGAAATCGAGGCCGACATCATCGGAATCAACAACCGCAACCTGCACACCTTTGAGGTGGACCTAAAAACCACGGAAGAGTTGGCCCCGGAAATTCCCGCCGATTGTCTCGGCATCAGCGAGAGCGGCATTCGGACGCGGGAGGATGTGGAGTTGGTCGCCGCCCAGGGCATCCACTGTCTGCTGGTGGGGGAGTCCCTGATGAAGCATGAGGATCCGGCGGCGGCGTTGAAGAATTTGAAGGGGTAAGATCGATAGGGGCGACCAGCTTGCTGATCGCCTGATTGAATTATCGAAGTTTTTGACTTGGCCTTTCCATCGGACGAGCAGCGAAGCTGCTCATCCCTACCTAAGCCTGCCCTACCAAAACACCGCATTTTAGGTTAGAGTCGTTCATGCCCGGTAAGTTGGCGCTGACTTTATTTCTTCTCGGCTCCGTGCTGCTCCCGGCGCAGGAAGCCAACCGTCCTTTCTTCCGTCTGGGAATCGACGTGTTGGCGGACGGGGGCTTTCTGGATTTGAAAGACAAGCGGGTCGGGTTGGTGACCAATCCTTCCGGCGTGGACGGCAATGGGGTGCCGACGTGGAAACGGTTCCGGGAGTCGCCCGCGGTCAACCTGGTGGCCCTGTACGGACCCGAGCATGGCGTCTTCGGCAAGGTGGGGGCGGGAAAGCACGTCGCCGGGGAGAGGCACGGGGAGGACAAGAACAGCGACGGAAAGATTTCGAAGGATGAGGAGACCGGTATCCGGGTTTTCTCCCTTTATGGGGATACCCGAAAACCCACCCCGCGAATGCTGGAAGGGGTGGATATAATGGTCTACGACCTGCAGGACGTCGGTTGCCGCTCCTACACCTATATCAGCACGCTGGGACTGGTGATGGAGGCGGCCGCGGAGAAGGGCATCGAGGTGATGGTTTTGGATCGGCCGAATCCGCTGGGGACGCGTCGTGTGGAAGGGCCCCGACCCCAGGGAACGGATGTGATTCCCTCCTTTATCGGGCAGTACGACATTCCCTATGTCTACGGTCTGACCGTCGGGGAGTTGGCGCGATGGATCAACGATCACCATCTCAAGCGACCGTGCCGCCTTTCCGTCATTCCCATGAAAGGTTGGTCGCAGGAAATGACCTGGGAGGATACGGAGCTGAAGTGGGTGGCTACTTCGCCGAATATTGCCAAGATCGCGTCGGTCCGCGGCTACACGGCGACCGGATTTTTCGGGGAACTTGGCGTGAGCAATGGAGCCAATCCGGAGGGATTGCCGACCAAGGGACTGGACGGCACCACGATCTATCCGTTCGAGATTTTCGGCATCGAGGGGGCGGATCCGGAGGAGCTTTGCCGAGACATGACGGATTTTGGGTTTAACGGGGTGAAGTTCACTCCGTTCCGCTATAAACCACCGACGGGACGATATCGCAATATCGTGATGTCCGGGGTCAAGGTGGCCATCGATCCCCGTGCGCCGGCCAATCTCACGGCCATCAACATCGCCGGGTTGGCCTTCCTCAAGCGGCAACTGCCCAAGAAAAACTTTTTTGCGGATGCGGAAAACACCTTGATGTTCGACAAGCTGAACCGCAGCCGGGAGACCCGGAAACAAATCCTCGGTGGGATGACGGCCCGCCAAATCATCGCCTCATGGGAGCCCGGGGTGCGTTTGTCGGCAGTGCGGAAAACTCCGGGTCCCGGACCCGCTAGGATGAAACCTTAGCCCTTAGTTTAAGTTTAGTTTTAAGAATGGTTTTAAGTGGCAAGAATCAGGCCACAGGCTCACTTCAACTTAAACTTAATCTTAAACTAGCGGCCTGACGGCAGGCCGCTGGGCCAGGGGATGCGGCGGCGGAGGAGCCAGCCCACCCCAATCAGGTCTTGGATTCCGACCCAAGCACGTCCGGCAATGGTGTATTTGGACACGCCGGCCCGACGGGGCCGATGGCGGACCGGTTTTTCTCCCAGACGGAGTCCAGCAGCGCCCAGCAGGGCGGGTAGGTAGCGGTGCATTCCCTTAAAGGGGACCAAAAAGCGGACGTCCTCGCGTCTCATGATCTTAAGGGAGCAGCCGGTGTCGTGCGCTCCGTCCAGCAGAACAGAGCGGCGGATGGCGTTGGCGATCCGGGAGGCGACGCGTTTTTGCCAGGAGTCGCGACGCGGAGTGCGGATGCCGCAGGCAAAGTCGGCCTTGCCGGAATGGATCAGTTCCAGCAGGACGGGCAGGTCGGCGGGATCGTTCTGGCCGTCTCCGTCCATCATCGCGACATAGGGCCGGGTGCAGGTGAGGAGGCCGGCGTAGAGGGCCGGCCCTTGGCCGAGATTTTGCGGGAAGTGGATGACCCGGATTCCTTTTTCCCCGTCCAGGAGGGAAGGAGTCCGATCCTTGCTCCCGTCATCCACGGCGATGATTTCGGCCCCGGGCACGGCAGCGCGGGCCTCCGCAATGACCGCAGAGACGTTTTCCTCCTCATTGTAGAAGGGGATGACAAGGGAGAGGTCAGCGGACACGGGTTTTCTTCCGAAAAAGCAGGGAGGGCATCCGTGCGGCCAGCTTGGGGAAAAGTTTGGCACCGAATCTTACCCATAGGCGGTTGATGGCTTGGCCGATGAGCCAGGTATAAACCATCGCCAGAGGGATGGAGGCGATCACATCGGTGGGGTAATGATCCCCGGTATAGATGCGGCCAAAGGCGGCGAGGGCCACGAACACCCACGGCCAGCGGAGGGCGGGCCCCCAGACCAGGCGGGCGCTCATGGCGGCTGCGGTGGCGTTGGCCACATGGGAAGAGGGGAAGGAGCGCCCGTGTTCAATGTCCTGTTCGGGAATCCCGGAAATGCGAACCGCCGGTTGCCATCGGTTTCCGGCCGGACCCGGGCTGACATCCCTCACGCCCTCCACCGCTTCAAACGGCCGGGCCCGGTCGAAAAGATGTTTGAGCGGATTGCTGAT
>RFWS01000059.1 GCA_009921985.1 bacterium
CGCACCCTCCATGAAGGAACCAAAGAGGGGGACTGGACCAGTGTGGCAGTCAGTTCCGACGGAAGTTACGGGGTGCCGAAAGGTCTGATGTGCTCCTTTCCCGTTCGGGCTTTGGGGGGCGGAAAGTGGGAGATTGTTCAAGGCCTGAAACTGGATGATTTTGGGCAAAAGAAATTGGCGGCCACTGTGATGGAGTTAGAGGAGGAAAGGGCGGCAGCTGCGAAAGCGGTAGGGTTCGACGTCTAAATTTGGGTCGGGTGGGCCGTCAGGATCACCCGACCAACAGAACTGCCATCGAGATATCGGAAAATCATCGGACGAACCGATGATCGTACTTCTCGCTTTTTCCGTGCTATAATATGGCTGGTTTTGCAGACATCAGGGCAGCGGAGGGAGGGAAGGGCGCTCCTGGACACGGCCGGCTTGGAGGGGTTCGTGCCCAGCGGGGTGACGGAGGGGAACTGGTCTTTTGCCGGCTGGCCTAGCGGTGCCCAGGCCTTGGCGGCGGTTTTGCTGGCGCAACGACCGGGGACCACGGGTTGGCTGGTGGTTTGTGAAAACATTCGGCAACAGGAGGAGTTGGCCTCGGAGATGGAGGCATGGGGAGGCCAATGTCTGGTCATTCCTGAAGCTTTTCGCGGTTCGAAAAAAGTCCGGCCCGATCCTGATCTGGAGGCTGAGTGGATAGGTGCCTTGGTGGGTTTGCTTGAGAAAGAGAGACCCAAAATTGTCATTGTGACGGAGGCGCTTTTGGGCGAGCCGCTGCCACCGAAAGATTGGATGCAAAAAGGCCTGAAAAAAATCGCAACAGGGGATCGGCTGGACCCCGTTCAACTCGTGGAACAGTTGGCAGATGCCGCCTATCGGAAGGTGGGCACTGTCAGTGAGCGCGGGGAATTTGCCCGGCGCGGGGGAATTTTGGATATTTTTTCCCGGCACGCCCCTGCTCCGGTCCGGTTGGAGTGGGGGGGGGATTACCTGGAGTCCATGCGGGAGATCGACCTGCATGAGCAAACTGGGGTGGCCGATTTGCGCGAAACCGTGCTTTTTCTCGGTCAACCCGAGGAGACTGAGAGAGAAGACACCCTATCGGATTTTCTTGGAGTGGGATGGGGGCGGCTCTCCGTGGCGGACCAGGGCGACGATCAAAAAATAGACGTAGCTCCGGTTTCCCATGGTTTTCGGAATGACCCGATCCGCGAACATGGTTTAGCCGAGGCTCGGCAACGACGGGTGGGTTCGGAAATCCGTTCCTGGATGGCGCAGGGATGGCGAGTGACGGTGACGGGCATCAACGAAGGGGAAGTCGACCGGCTGGCCGAGTGGTTTTACGAGTGTGGCTTAGCCGCGCGGGAGGTGGGCCAACTTGATTTTCGGATTTCCCGGTTGGTCCACGGTTTTGCCTGGCCCGAGGGCAAGTGGGTGGTGGTCACCGGGGCAGAACTTCTGGGCCGAACCGAGACCAGACGGTGGGGTCGAAAACATGCACGGGGGGCCGCGGATCGTTGGCGGCGACCGATCTTTGATCCCGGGGAACTCAAGTTAGGTGATTATGCCGTTCACCTTCAGCACGGGATCGGAATTTATGAGGGACTCGGGGTTAAACCTGGAGGACAGGGCCCATGCCTTCTCCTGAAGTATGCCGAGGGGACAAGGCTTTACGTCCCGGTGGAGGAGTCTTACCTCGTTTCCCGTTACGTGGGGGTTGGCCGTAAAAGACCTATGCTGGACACGTTGGGGGGCAACCGATGGGAGCGAGCCAAGGCCAAAGCCGAAAAGGCCGTGGAGGATTTTGCAGCCACCTTGCTGAGGACGGCGGCGGAGCGCGAAGCGATGCCAGGGTTTCCCTTTCCCCCTGACCATGAGTGGCAGGCAAAATTTGAGGCAGAGTTTGCCTTTCAGCCCACCGCGGACCAGATCAAGGCGATTGCCGAGACCAAAGCGGACATGGAGAGGAGTCGGCCCATGGATCGTTTGTTGTGCGGGGATGTCGGGTATGGAAAAACGGAGGTGGCGATTCGGGCCGCCTTCAAGGCCGTAACCGCCGGTAAGCAGGTGGCGATTCTTGCCCCCACCACAGTGCTGGCCCAGCAACATGCCCGTAATCTCAGGGAAAGGTTTGCCGATTGGCCGATCACCGTGGAGGAGCTGAGCCGTTTCCGCACCGTGGCGGAGCAAGCCAAGGTGCTGAAGGCTCTGACGGTAGGGGCAGTGGACATCGTTGTGGGAACCCATCGACTGCTTTCCCCCGACGTGGAGTTCAAGGATCTCGGACTGGTGGTGATTGATGAGGAGCAGCGTTTCGGTGTGAAACAAAAGGAGAGGTACAAGGAACGATTTCGTCGTGTGCACGTCCTGACCCTTTCGGCCACCCCCATCCCGCGAACGTTGTATCTCGCGATGCTTGGGGCAAGGGATTTGAGCCAGATTGAGACCCCACCGCCTGGACGGCAGCCCATCGAAACGGTGTTGGCCGATTATGATGAAAGACTGATCCGGGAGTGGATCCGGCGCGAGTTGGAGCGGGGAGGCCAAGTGTATTATTTGCACAACCGGGTAGCGGCTTTGCCCATTCTGGCCAAAAAGCTGAAACTTCTGATCCCGGGGGCCAAGGTGGAGATTGCCCATGGTCAGATGGGGGAAGCCGAATTGGAACAGGCCATGGGCCGCTTTGTCCGGGGGCAAGCGGATGTGCTGCTGTGCACGACCATTATCGAAAGCGGTTTGGATATTCCCAATGCGAACACTATCATTCTCGACCGGGCCGACCGCTTTGGTTTGGCCGACCTTTATCAGCTCCGCGGACGTGTGGGGCGGGACCAGCACCGGGCTTACGCCCTCCTGCTGGTCCCTCGGGAGCGGCGAAGGGGTGAGGCGGGGGAGCGGGTGGAGGCGCTGCAAATGCATGGCGGGCTTGGGGCGGGTTATCGAATCGCGATGCGAGATTTGGAAATCCGCGGGGCTGGGAACCTGCTGGGAACGGAGCAAAGCGGCCATGTTGCCGTAATCGGCTTCGAACTTTACTGCCGCTTGTTGAGAGCGGCGGTTAGTCGGATGAGGAAGGGTGGCTGGCGTCCTCCACCTCCGGTGCAGTTGCGTTTGGATTTTCTGACATTGCGGGCCTCGGAGGCGGGAAACGGGGTGGCGGGGGCTTATGTGCCGGCCGGCTACATTCCCGAGGTTCGGGAGAGGATTGAGGCCTACCGCCAGGTGGCCGAAGCGGGTAAGCCAGATGAGTTGGCCGAAATCAGCCGGGTTTGGCGGGACCGGTACGGACCATGGCCGGTCGAAGCGGGGATGTTACTGGGCTATCATCGTATCAGGGTGGCGGCCGGTCTGGCCGGGGTGTCGCGCCTGGAAACGGAGGGAGAAAAAATCCGGGCTTGGAAGGGGTTGGAGTTGGAAATGGTGGGAACCAAGTTGCCTCGTTTGACCGGACAAACGGCAACCGATAAGATTCAACAACTTGAAGGATGGCTGAGATGAACACCTTTTTGCAGCCGCTCCCTGTTTTTTTGTTTTGGCTATGGTCTGGGCTGTGTCTTTTTGCGCAGGCTCCCGCCAGCCTGAACAACGGGGTGGCTGCGGTGGTGAACAACGAGGCGATCACCATGTTGGAGGTTCTGCGGCAGACCGGAATGGAGGAGGACGACCTCAAGCAGCAGATGTTGCAGGGAAAAATCACGGATGAGGAACGAAAGCGGCGCATCCGGCAAAGACGGAAGACCGTGCTCGATTCCCTGATTGAGACACGCCTCATCCTTCAGGAGTATAAAAACAAAGGATACAATTTTCCTGATTATTATTTTGATCGAGAGGAGCGGGATCGTATCCGGGACCAATTCGGGGGCGATCGACAGGCTCTGGTAAAAACCCTGGAAGAGCGTGGGATGACCTATGCGGAGTGGCGCAAGGGGATTCGGGAAACCTTCATTGTGCAACAAATGCGTCTCATTAATGCCAAGAGATTTATCACAATCTCCCCGCATATGATCGAGGCGTACTATCAGGAGCACATCCGTGACTTTTTGCAAACAGACCGGGTAAAAATCAGGAGAATCGATATCAGTTCAAAAAACAACCAGAATCCGGAGCTAATTGCGAAAGAGATTTTTGGCGCCCTGGAGCAAGGGACTGACTTTTCCGTCTTGGCGCAAAAGTACTCTGAATACAACCCGACAAACGGAGGTCTCTTTAAGGAGAAGAATGGATGGGCGGAACGGGGGGATCTGATTCCGGCCCTGGCAGAAGCGGCCTTTAATTTGCGCCCCGGGCAAACCAGCGGAATTATCGTTTTAACCGGAAAGGACCAGGTAACCACCTACTACATTCTGCAGGTGGAAGAGATTAAAAAGGCCACGGTCACTCCGCTTTCCAGTATCCGGGAAGCGATCGAAAGCACCCTTGTGGCCAAAGAAAATGAAAAAGTGGAGCAGGAATGGATCGAGCGGCTCAAACGGGGCGCCTACATCGAAAGATACCTGTGAGGCGCCGTGGTTTGGTGGTGGGGGTGACTTGGGGGGACCCGGCCGGGATTGGTCCGGAGATCACAGCCCAGGCAAAACGAATTCTGCAAAAAAGTATTCCAATCCATCTTATGGGTTCGCACCAAGACACCCGTCCTGGTTATCCGTCTTTAGCTGGGGCCCGGCAGGCTTGGGGGGCTTTGGAGGAAAGTGTCCGACTATTGCGGACAAAAAAAATTCAAGCAGTGGTCAATGGTCCGGTATCCAAGGAGTGGCTGGCAAAGGTAGGATTCCGTTTTCCCGGGCAAACGGAGTTTTATGCCCGGCGGTTTGGGCGAAAGGATCGGGAGGTCACCATGTGTTTGGTGGGGCCGAGGCTACGGATCGCTTTGGCCAGCACTCACGTATCTCTTCGGCGGGCGGTCTCCGGGTTAAGCGCGAGCGCCATTATCCGGGCCGGCCTGCACCTCATAGAACTCCTGAAAAAAATGGGTCTAAGGAGGCCCAGAATTGCGATTTGCGGCCTGAATCCCCATGCCGGTGAGAGAGGGCTCTTTGGGAAGGAGGATCTTCGCATCGTCTGGCCGGCCGTTCGTCGGCTCAAGAGCCGAACCCGTTTGCCGGTTTTCGGTCCCGTACCAAGTGACACCGTGTTTCGGCGTGCCATGCAGGGTGAGTTTGACGGGGTGGTTGCCTTATACCACGACCAAGGTCTAATTCCGGCCAAGTTGCTGGATTTCGACCGGACGGTGAACGTCACCATGGGTCTGCCCGTCATTCGCTGCAGCCCGGACCATGGCACTGCCTTTGCGATTGCCGGGAAGAGACAGGCGCGCCCCGAAAGCATGATCGAGGCGATCAAACTGGCCGTCCGGTTGGCGAAAATGGCCTGATGAGGGGCCCGCTTCGCACGATCGTGGCAGATCTGCAAGCTGCCCTTCCTAAGGGTGGGTTGTTTCAGGGGCGATCTTGGCGTTGGTCGGATCAGCCACTTCGCCTGGAGGCAAGTGATCTCAAGTTTCTGGAGTCCTTGGGTAAAAAGATCGCGACTTTCTTGCGGGTGGCCAACCGGCTGTATCAGGCCAGTGCTGATGGAGAGGCTCCGTTCTGGGTGGCGGAGTGGCTGGATCAGGGGAAGCCGAGTGAAATTGTGCGGGTGGGACGGGAGCGGGCGATAAAGGCTGCGATTCCCCGGGTGTTGCGGCCCGACCTGCTGCGTACGGAGGAAGGGTGGGCGTTGACGGAGATCGATTCGGTGCCCGGTGGGGTTGGGTTGACGGCCTGGATGCAGGAGAACTATAGCAAGATCGGTCATGCCGTTTTGGGCGGTCCGAGTGGCCTACGGAATCTGGCGGAGATGATTCTGGGTGAATCGGGGGAAGTGGTGATTTCGCGGGAGGCGGAGGATTATCGGCCGGAGTGGAGGTGGTTGGTGGGTGACTCGCGGGTGAAGGCGGCGGAAAATTACCGTTGCGGTCCAAGTCCCATCTATCGTTTTTTTGAAATGTTCGACTGGATGGGGCTGGAGGGAATTCGGTCCAGCTGGAAATCCGACCTTTGGATGGAGGCCCCGCCAAAAGCGTATCTTGAGGAAAAACTTTGGTGGGCGTTGTTCTGGATGAAGCCGCTGGAGGAAATCTGGAGGAAAGAGCTGGGCGATGCTTATTACCGCGATTTAAGGGCGCTGGTGCCAAGGGCATGGCCGCTGCGACCGATGGATTTGCCCCCCGAAGGGGTCCTGCCGGAACTGGAAATTCACCGTTGGGAAGATCTGGAAAAATTCAGTCAGCGGGCCCGGGATTTGGTCATCAAAGTCAGCGGATTCTCCCCCTTGGCCTGGGGATCCCGGGGAGTCACCGTGGGCAGTGATCAACCGAAGGAAAAATGGGTGCCGGCACTGCGAACCGCTTTGGGGGAGTGGGGAAGGCAACCCCACATATTGCAACGGTTCGCACGCTTGGGGACCGTCTCCCACCCGGTTTGGAATGAAACAACCGGCGAAAGCGAGGAGCGGCGGTGGAGGTTGCGGTTGTGTCCATACTATCTCGTGACCGGCGAAAAAGTGGAACTCCATGGAGCCTTGGCCACGCTTTGTCCGGTGGATAAAAAACTAATCCACGGCATGGAGGATGCCGTGCTGGTGCCGGTTTCCCTGGAAACCGG
>RFWS01000060.1 GCA_009921985.1 bacterium
GGCGTTCTGGGCCGCAAGGGGAAGGGCCTGACGTTGGGACTCGGTCTGGTCCCCCTGCACAAAGAAAGTAGTGTACCCCCTGACGGAGGCCTTCGAGATCACCTCTTTCTTGTTCTTCATGCTGTAGACCCGATATTCGAGGGTGACTGTTAGTTGATACTGAAGGGTGGTGAGATACTGTTCCACCGACTGCTGGATATTGGAACGCTCGATTTTTTTGACCGTGACCTCCAAAATCGCGTCGCTCTCGTCCTTCCGAGCATGGCGGAATGTTCCATCCTGATCAATTTCCTGCAGGATGGCGTTGGTGACTGGGCCCGGCACGGCGCTCTCATCAGTCTCATTTACCGCCATGGGTACGTAGAGGACCCGGATGTCTTGCATTCCGCCCCCTTTGGGGGTGCTCCCCATTTTGTAGTTGGCGCAACCGACCATCCAAAGGAGCAGGGGAAGCCAGATCAGATGTTTCATTGAGGCGGCACATTACGGGGTTCGGCCTGATGCCGCAACTTGATCTTGGAAAGATCTGTGGGGGTTGATGTCTGCTTGGCTTCCATCAGAAGATCTTGAAGCACGCGCTTGCGTTGACGGGCTTCCTGCCCCTGAGGGGAGTCCGGGGTCTGGCTTAAAACCTCGTTATAATAAACCAGTGCGGCTTGGTAGTTGCCGGCCTTGTCGTAAAAACGCGCCACGGAAAGGGAGCCGCCGCTCAGGCGCTGTTTAAGCATCTCAATGTTTTCTGCGGCCTGCTCCGTTTTGTCGCTCCTTTTGAAGCGGACAAGGTAGTCTTGGAAAGCCTCGATCCCTTTTTGGGCGGCGGTCTGGTCGTATTGCGGCTCCCGGGCGGCTTTCATCCAGACAAAGCCGATTTGATACTGGGCATCATCAATGAGGTCGTTTTTGGGATATTTATCCAAAACCTCCTCATAAAACTTCACGGCCTCGGGCCACTTCTTTTGATTCTCTCTGGCCAGCCCGCAGGAAAAGGTGGCGAGAGGAGCATAAGGACCAAACGGACCCGCCCGGATGATGCTCTCATAAATTTTTACAACCTTGTTCATATCGGCGGGCATCGGGATTTTCCAGAGCATCTGGGGTTGCCCGGCCAAGAAAACGTTCCCAATCGCAAACATCCGCTCAATGGCCAGATCCCAGTACTGGTTGGCGGAGGATTCCTCCACCAGTTTTTTGTAGGCTTCGTAGGCATCCCAGTAGCGGGCGAGGTGCTCAAGCATCTCCCCCGCCTTGTATTGAGCCTCATTTTTGCGAAAATCATCAGGATTCTCTTTGGCGAAGTCTTGGTAGATTTTGAGGGCTTGTTCGAAATATTTCAGGGAGTTGGCATTGGAGTCCCCGCCCCGCTTTTCGGTTTCCTTCCGCAACCTTAGAGCCTCCTCCTTCCGCTCTTTTCCAAGCGACCTCGCGGCGGCGGCGGCTTCCTTATCCCCAAGCTCGTCGGCACGGTCGGCGGACGCGAACTGTGCGTCGGCATCCTGTTCGATGGCCTCCACCTGTTCGTAGGCCTTACCGATACTTTCCGCGGAGCGGGCGGATTGTAGGACATCGGTGGGCGACCCTTTGTTGCCAAGAACATCGGATTCAAAAGTAAAACCCTCTCCCGGGGTATATGTGGAGAAATTCAAGGGAATGGTGACGGCCCCTTGGGCCAGCCAGTTGCCTTTTGCGTCGATATAGCCCCAAGTGGAACTTCGGGATTCCCCATCCATCAAGTAGGGGCCCAGAAGCACACGAGCCTTGCCTCCTTGAAATCCTTTTTCCACGCCAAGGATCGGTGCGGTGGTGTCCTGCCTTCCCTCGGTGCCCACCCTTGAAGTGGCTGTACTGGCCGGGGCGGTGTGAGAGACGAAGGCCTCCTGGATCACTTCCTTGCCCTCGGGGTTGACAAACTTCCAAACACCGCCCTGAAAATCCTTGCCATCTCTTTTTCCGCCCAAATTTACCGCGGCGAGCCCCTCGGAGAACGCCAGCACTTCCTCGTACTTTGGGGGAATAAGAAACTGCCCCTTGCGGTCGATAAATCCCCATTTGCCGTCGGCATAGGCTCCACACCGGTCTTCCTGAAAAAAATAGACCTGTTCAAACCTTGGCGGCACGACCATTTCGCCGGTTTTATCTATAAAACCCCATCGCCCCTGCCATTTTACGGCGGCCAGTCCCTGGCGGAAAATGGCGGCGTCCTCGTACTTGGGTTCCACGATGAATTTTCCCGTTCGGTTGACAAAACCCCACAGTCCCCCCTCTTTAACCGCGGCAGCCTGATCACTGAATAAAAAGGCGTCCTCAAAGCGTGGTTCGATGATGAATTTGCCTTCCCCATTGATAAATCCCCACTTGCCGTTCTTTTTGACCGGAGCAAGGAAATCGGCAAAGGGGAGAGCATTTTCGTACTGGGGTTCGAGAACAAATTTTCCGGCAGAATTGATGTAGCCGTAACTGCCCCACCACGTTTTTTTCGGGCGCAAATCAATCCCTGGGTCTGATTGCGACCAGGCTGGATTCAGTGTAGAAAAAATAATATAAACAACTGATAAACAGATAGTTAAAAACATACTATGCATTACCTTTTCCTAGATTAAGGAGAGTCGAAGGGGCGTCAAGGAACTGGAATTGCTTCTAGCCGCAGAAATGTCGGCTAGGGTGGCTGTTTATGCGAAAAATATTCATCTGCGCGGGCGTCGTATGCTGGAGTTTCGTTGCCTGGTTGGTTGGGGCAGAGGAGGCGCCTCCCCCCACCAAATCCTTTGTGGTAATGGCCTACAACGTGGAAAACCTGATGGATATCGACCGGGTGGCGCCATATGACGAATACGCGGAAATCCCTGACGATCCAAACAGCTACGGCCCCACCAAACTCCTAGGAAAACTGAAAACGATCGTTCGGGTCCTGAAAAATGTCCGGAATGGGGCGGGGCCGGACGTGTTGATTCTGAATGAATTGGAAGTGGACCACACCCCGGAGACGGCTGTTCCGGACATGCAGGCGTTTCTTGCGAAATATGCGAGCACCACGTACGAAAAGATGTTGACCACGGAACTAAATGACGAGCTCCGTGGAATTCCAGTGGAAGCTTGGCTGCTCAAGGCCTTGGAGGACGAGGGCTTGAAGGGCTATAGCGTCCTAGTGGGCGAGGTCGCTCCGGGTGCAACGGAGCATGAGGAAGCCATCAAGGTGGGAATGTTAACCCGTTTTCCGGTTCTCGAGAAAAAAACCCACCCAACGAGTCAGGCCAGAGGGATTCTGGAGGCCAAACTCGACGTGCAAGGGCATCCCGTTCTCGTCTTTGGGAATCACTGGAAAAGCGGGGCGGGGAACCCCGCCATGGAGAATGTCCGCCTCGGCAACGCGAAGGTTTTGCGGGAACGTTTGAATCAGGTTTTCCAGGAAAATCCACAGGCGGATGTAGTCATCGGGGGAGACTTCAACACCCAATACAACCAGGGGCAGCGATATCCCTTCATGCCCAAAACGGGGCTGCAGGATGTGTTGGGCTCACAGGGCGACCCGGCCATTTTCGGAAAAAAGGACGGTCCGGATCTCTATAATCTGTGGTTTGAGTTGCCGCCGGAAAAACGATTTTCGGATGAATACAGCGGAGAGTGGGGCACGCTCATGCAATTGCTGGTCAGTCGGGGAATGGCAGATGGGCAGGGGGTGGATCTTGTGCCCGGCGCGCTTACCCAAGTGCGGGTTACGGGTCTGAATGCCCAGGGGCCACTGGAGCTTCCCTGGAGGTGGACGAACTACGGGCCAGGATGGGGTGCCAGCGATCACTTTCCTGTCATGGCCGAATTTCAAATTGCCAACGGCACTGCGCCAACCTTTCCCTCGCGCTCCTGGAGTCCCGTTCCTCCGAAAGAAGCTCTCAAGGTTGGCCTCGATAAGGTGGATCGTTCCAAACTGCGTAACGCCAGCGCGCTAAAAGACGCCTCTGCGGAGGATATAGCCAAATCCATGGGAGAAATTTTTATCGTAGATGCCATTTTTTCAAAAATCCGGCCCTTGGAGGTGGAGGTGGACGGTAAAACCTTCTCGCTCCATTCCTTCGACAAGGCTCTGAAGGACGAACTAAGAAAGGAGCCCAAGGGGAAAAAAATGAGATTTCTTGGGGAACTCGGCCTCTTTAAAGGAAAACTTCAGTTTGTGATTCAGGATCCGAGCTGGATCAAGTAATCCTAGGCCCGATGGGTCTCTCGGGTCAGGCGGCCTAGACGATGTTCGATTTCCGGCGTCAACTGCTCCCAGCGGAACCGCCAAGCCCAGTTTCCGCTTTCCCGCCCCGGCACGTTCATGCGGGCGGAGGAGTCCAGTCCCAGCACATCCTGGAGGGGGTAGATGGCGGTGTTAGCGTTGGAGCGAAGGGCCAAGGCGATCAGATCCCAATGGATCTGGGAGCCGTCACACTTCAGGTAAGTGCGGATGGCGTGGCGCTCTCGTTCGATTTGTTCGGCCGTGCGGGTGGAGTCCTTGCCGGGCTCGCTCCGGTACCAACCCACCGTGGTGTCGTTATCGTGGGTGCCGGTATAGACCGCGCAACCCGCCGGATAGCTTTCAGGCCGGAACTCGGCGGCTTTGGGGTCGTCCCCAAAGGCAAACTGGAGAATGCGCATGCCGGGATACCCCAGGCCATTGCGGAGTTTTTCCACATCCGGGGTGATCACTCCGAGGTCCTCCGCGATGATCGGCATGGTGCCGAGGGCGGCCTTGGCGGCGTCGAAAAGTTTCCGATCCGGACCCGGAACCCACTTGCCCTTGACCGCGGTCGGTTCGGTGCCGGGAATCTCCCAGTAGGCGGCAAAGCCGCGAAAGTGATCGATGCGTACAATGTCGTACAACGAGAACGCGGCTTTGAGGCGGGATGTCCACCAGGCGTAGCCCTCCTTTTCATGGACATCCCACCGATACAGGGGATTTCCCCAGCGTTGGCCGGTGACGCTGAAATAGTCCGGCGGCACACCCGCCACCACGGTGGGTTGGCCGTTCGGCTCGAGATAAAACAGGTCGGGCCGGCACCAGACGTCCGCGCTGTCGTGGGCCACAAAGATGGGTACGTCTCCGATGATGAAAACGCCGCGGGCCTTGGCCTCGCGCCGCAGGGCGTCCCACTGGTGAAAAAAAAGAAACTGGAGAATGGCCAGTTTACCCAAGGACCATTCCCGTAATGTTTTTTCAGGGTGGTGAAGAGGGCGTAGTCCTCCAGCCAGAAATGATTTTCTTCCTCGAACTTGGCCAGGCCGGATTTCAACTGGGCGGAAGCACGTCGGGCAAAGGACCGGGCCGCTTTCTCCAGAATGGGGATCCGTGCCTCAATCACCGGGCCGTAATCCACGCGATTTTCAGGAAAGGACGGAAAGTTCTTAAGGTCTGCCTCCAGCAACAGTCCCTCTTCTCGCAGAGCTTCGAAGGAGATTAGCAGGGGGTTTCCAGCGAAGGTGGAGAGGGTCTGATAAGGGGAATCAGCATATCCGGTAGGGCCAAGAGGCAGGACCTGCCAAAGACGCTGGGACATTCCATGTAGGTGGGCGACCCAGCGGTGGGCCTCCGGCCCAATCTCACCGATCCCGTATCGCCCGGGAAGGGAAGTGGGATGAAGGAGAATGCCGGCGGCGCGTGGAAAATTCATGCGTGCGGGAAATTAAAAACGGAAAGCCAAGGGCGTTAAAAACGGAAAGCCAAGGGCGGGGAAGGGGGGAAATCAGCGGATAAACAGCCAACCGGCCAGAATCAGAATCGGAAGCAGAATCGGCAGGGTGTAGCTCAGGATGTAGCCAAAGAAGGATGGAGTGTGGATTTTGGCCGCGTCCGCGATCGACTTGACCAACAAATTGGGGCCGTTCCCGATGTAGGTGCAGGCCCCGAAAAAGACCGCCCCAAGAGAAATAGCGGCCAAGGTGTGCGGGTCGTTGGCCGCGAACTGGGCCACATCTTTGGGATCAAGAAGATGAAGGGGAGGTTGGTGTAGGGTCAGAGCCAAGGTAAGAAAGGTTAGATACGTGGGTGCGTTGTCCAGGAATGCTGAAAGGCTCCCGGTCATAAAATAGTAGTGCAGATCACTGGGGTGGCCGAATTTTCCGGCGTGCACACTCAGCGTATGGATGACCGGCACCAAGGTGGCGAAGATGCCCAGGAACAACCATCCCACCTCCTTGAGAGGATCGAAGCTAAACTCATTCTGTTCCCGGATGGCCTGGTCCGTAAACCGATGAGACAGCCATGCGGCTGCGGCCATAATCAGCTCCGGCACCCCCCAGGGCGCACCCGCACCACGAAGCAGAACCGCCCCTAAAATCACCGCAACAAAAAAGGTGTTGCGGGCCCCATCCAGGCGGAAGGTCTCCCGGGCGGTCTCTTTTTCACGGACAGGTCGGGGTGCCCTGCGGAAATTCAGCGAATCCAGAGCATAAAAAACCACGAGAAGAAGCCCGACCACTGTCAACCAGTCCGGCCAAAGATGAATCAGAGTCCAAAAAAACGGCACGCCCCGCAGGTAGCCCAAAAAC